>CAOKHR010000289.1 GCA_948468325.1 uncultured Lachnospiraceae bacterium
ATCTGCACTGCACAACCTTGTAAGACGCGTATAATCTGAGGGAAGCAAATGCTTCCCTCACCATAATTTAAACAATGCAATTCCTTTTCTCGCCACTTTATAAGGCAGTGTTTCTAATTCCCTCACTGCGTTTTTCAGTTCTTTTCTTATTTCGATCTGCTGCGGGCAATGGCTTTCGCACTTCCCGCATTCAATGCACAAAGATGCACTGCTCTGGTTCTGCCGGAACGCAGTACACTGTAAATATTCTTTTCTGGCCCCGCTTTTTGTTTCCGAATACATTTCATTGTAACAGCGGAATGTGACCGGAATATCTACGCCTCTGGGACAGGGCATGCAATAGCCGCAGCCGGTGCAGCCGACTTTCACTGTTTTTTGAATTTCCGCTTTCACTGCTTCCACAAGCGCATCGTCCTCTTCCCCAAAATGTCCCGCTTTTCCCTTTTCTGCCGTTTTTATATTTTCTTCAATCATTTCCATAGAATTCATACCGGAAAGTACACATGTGACTTCCGGCTGGTTATAAAGCCAGCGGAATGCCAGTTCTGCCGGAGTCCTTCCCAGTTTATCCTGTTCAAACAGCCGTTTTGCTCCCCTGGGCAGCAAATCCACCAGCCGTCCGCCCCGCAGGGGTTCCATAATAATTACCGGAATTCCTTTGCCGGCAGCATATTTTAATCCTGCCCTTCCCGCCTGGCTGTGCTCGTCCATATAATTGTACTGAATCTGACAAAAGTCCCAGTCGTACACATCTATAAGCTTTTGAAACATTTCCGTATGCCCGTGATAGGAAAAACCGATATTGCGGATCGCCCCGCTTTTTAACTTTGACTCAATCCATTCCGTAATTCCGATTTTTTTTAATTTTTCCCATGTATCGGTATCTGTTAACATATGCATCAGATAATAGTCAATGTAATCTGTCTGCAGGCGGCGCAGCTCTTCTTTAAAAATTTTCTCCACGCCTTCGATAGATTTTATCATGTAATGCGGCAGCTTCGTTGCCAGAAAAACTTTTTCCCTGCAGTGATTCCTGCTTAGGATTTCACCCACTGCCGCTTCGCTTCCTGGATAAATATAAGCCGTATCCAGATAATTCACACCTGACTGAACCGCATACATCAATTCTTTTTCTGCTTTGTCAATATCAATACCGCTTCCTTTTCTTGTAAAACGCATACATCCGTATCCTAATACGGACAACTCATTTCCTTTCCTGTCCTTCCGATACTGCATTTTTACCTCCCATACTTAAAACTCTTACCGTCTACCTGATTTTTTCGATCTCATCGAGCCAGATTCCCGCACAGGCATCGGACGGCATCCGCAAATCCCCCCGCGGAGATACTGCAACGGTTCCCACTTTGGGTCCGTCCGGCAGACAGGAACGTTTAAACTGCTGCGCAAAAAAACGGACATAAAAATTTTTCAGCCAGTGACGGATGGTATCTTCTTCGTATACGCCCGCAAATGCAAGCTTTGCCAGACGGTATATTTTTCTGGGAGGATACCCAAAACGCAGCATATAATATAAGAAAAAATCATGCAGTTCGTACGGCCCCACAATATCTTCCGTCTTCTGGGAAATCTTTCCGTCTTCCGGCGGCAAAAGCTCGGGACTCACCGGTGTATCCAGCACATCATAAAGCACTTCTTTTAATGCCTCATCTTCACAGGTATCCGCATAATAGCGCACCAGATGACGGACTAACGTCTTGGGCACGGAAGAATTGACGCCGTACATCGACATGTGATCCCCGTTATAAGTTGCCCACCCCAGCGCAAGCTCTGACATATCTCCTGTTCCGATGACCATGCCTCCCTCTTTATTGGCAATGTCCATCAGGATTTGTGTACGTTCTCTGGCCTGTGCATTTTCATATGTTACATCGTGTCTGGATGCATCGAAACCTATATCCCGAAAATGAACATTTACCGCATCTTTTATGGGTACCTCCAAAAATGATGCTCCCAGATGCTTTATCATGCTGACTGCGTTGGTGTATGTTCTGTCTGTCGTTCCAAATCCCGGCATCGTCACTGCAATAATTCCTTTTCTTGCAAGGCCCAGACGGTCAAATGCACGGGCTGTGACAAGCAGCGCCAGCGTAGAATCCAGTCCTCCGGAAATTCCAATGACTGCGCATTTGCAGTTTGTATGCTTCAGTCTTCCGAAAAGTCCCATCGCCTGAATCGTCAGGATCTCGTCACAGCGTTTCTTCCGCTCTTCTTTTTTCCCCGGTACAAAAGGCGCCGGATCTATCTTTCTTGTTAACTTCGTCTCTTCGATATTCAGTGAAAATTCTGCTTCTTCATATCCGCTGTTATCACCGTCCGCTTCAAAAGTTGTGTTTCTCCTGCGCTCTTCGACTATTTTTTTCAGATCCAGTTCCGTATAAACCGTTTCATTTTCAAAACGCTTCGACTCTGCCAGCAAAACGCCGTTTTCGGCAATCATATTATGTGCGGAATATACGACGTCCTGTGTGGACTCTCCGTTTCCGGCTCCGGCATAAATATATCCGCTAAGAAGCCTTGCCGACTGCCCGCAGACCAAATCTCTCCGGTAAACGTCTTTGCCGGTTGCCTCATCGCTTGCGGAGAGATTGACAATTAAAGTTGCGCCGGATAATGCATGGCCGATACTCGGAGGATTCGGCGCCCACAAATCTTCACAGATTTCCGCTCCGATTACAAGCTCCGGCATTGTGTCACAGACAAACAAAAGCTTTTGTCCCATCGGAACAAGTTCGTCTCCAATACCTATATATACCGTTTCCTTCATGCCTTTTGTAAAATGGCGCAATTCGTAAAATTCATTGTAACCGGGCAGAAATGTCTTTGGCACAATTCCTAATATTTCCCCGCTGCAAAGGGCTGCCGCCGCGTTGTAAAGTTTTCCTTTATAACTGACAGGAAGACCCACAAATACAATCGCATCTGCGTCCTGCGTACATTTTGCAATTTTTTTCAGCCCTTTTAATGCCTTTTCCAAAAGCAATTCCTGTAAAAATAAATCTCCGCAGGAATATCCGGTAATGCAAAGCTCCGGAAACACGATAACTTTTGCTCCCTGGCTGCTGCATTCTCTGATTTTTTTACAAATGCACTCCGTATTATATTTTGTATCTGCCACCTTAACATCCGGAGTGACGGCGGCAACTTTGATATATCCTTCTCTCACTTTCTGATCTCCTTTAATTCTTCCGTGTTAAATCTGTAATCCGTATTACAGAAATGACATTTGACTTCTATGCCCTCTCCTCCCGCAATCATTTCATCCAAATCTTTTCTGCCGATTGTA
>CAOKHR010000290.1 GCA_948468325.1 uncultured Lachnospiraceae bacterium
GAAATTCTCTTCCCCCAGCTTCTCTGCAATCTGCATCAGCGCATCGTTACAGGAATCCATAATTGCTTTTTCCACTGTTTCGGTTCCGTGGCCCGCCCGGCTGACACAATGTACATCAGTTCCGTTAAATGTTTCAAAACCATCGCAGACATATGTCTCATTGCCGGTTAACGTTCCTGTATCAAAACCGCATGCCACAGTCAGAGGCTTCACCGTAGAACCGGGTTCAAATGTATAGGTAACGCAGAAATTTTCCCATAGCTTATTCAAAAGATCCATTTTCTGTTCGTCATTTAAACCTGCCAGTTCTTCTTCCGAAAAATAATCGGATGCCTCTCTCGGATTATTCAAATCAAAATCCGGATACTGTGCCATCGCATAAATCTCTCCGTTTTGAGGATTCATAACAATTGCCGCTGCATGCTCACAGCCGTCTCCTGTCACATAAGCATTGATATGCTCTTCATTAAATTTCTTCAGCTTTTCTTCTACTACCGACTGAATATGTGCATCTATGGTAGTTACAATTGTATTTCCGTCTTTTGCTGCCCGAATCGTTTTTTCAAAATTATTATCGGAATTCAAATATCCGTATTCTCTGCCATTTATGCCGTTTAACGTACCGTTATAATAATTTTCCAGTCCGATCGTTCCTACATTGCCGCTTGATACAAACCCAATCACGGACGCGGCAAGCGAACCATAGGGATAGTTTCTGATGTATTCCTTTTCAAACCAGACCGCATTTTTGTCAATTTTTATTTTTTCTTCTGTTGTATCCGCTTCTTCGCTGTCTTTTTCTTCTTCCATTTTTGCCAGAAGTTCTACATAGGGCTGAATTTCTTCATACGGCAGTCTCCGCAAAACAACTTCATACTGGCTTGCGGGCCGGTCTTTTAATCTCTGATAAAGGTCACTTGCCTCTAATTCCGTAAAACAGGATGTAAGAGCCGCAATTGTCGCATCAATCACTTTTTCATCCTGCTTATTCAATATGCTGCAGTCAAAAATGACATTGTAAACATCCAGACTGGTCGCCAAAACGGTTCCTTTGGTATCTACAATATCTCCCCGCCTGTAAGGAATGCTTCTGCTGTCATACCCCTGCTGCGACAACACGATCTTTTCATATCTGTCGCCTCTGGAATTCTCGATATACATCAGTCTGCCAATCAATGCTGCCAAAAAACCAGTAATGACGAAAAAAAAGATTAACAGCTTCAGACGCATTTTTCTCAGAAATTTATTTACGACTTTTCTCTTTCTCTGCACATTGATACCTCTGTGTTTCAGCTATTTCTCTGGTATATCAGAATGCTGGTCCATAAAATCATGTTCTTCCACACTGTAATAAACAATCTGTTCCGGAGACGGAAATTTCATTCCCAGTCCCATGGCTCTTTCTTTGACAGCGTCCAGATCGGTAGACAAATCAATTCGTTTTAAAGCCGCATCATTGTCCGCACGCAGATCTGCAATCTCGCTTTCCAATGCAGATATGGATTTTGTCCTGCTTGTAATACCTGACTGAAGCTGGATATAAGTAACGCAGACTCCTCCAATCAGCAGCAGCGCCATAGAACAAAACAACACATGCCCGAAATTCATACGCTGTGCCCGCTCTCTGTTTCGCTTTGCAGCATGGCGATGCCGGCGCTTTTTCTGTTCCTCTTCTTTTTCCTGCTGACGTCTTCTTCTTTCTTCGGGTTCGCCTTCTAACCGGCGTACGGTATTTCCGTCTATATAATAGTTTGTTTTAAAATCCTCTGTTCTTTCATGACTGTAATTCGTTTGCTTTCTTGTATTCTGTCTCAATTTTTGGCATCCCCTCTCAATTTTTTTCGAACACTCTAAGCTTTGCGCTTTTTGACCTGCTGTTGTTCTTCTGTTCTTCCTCAGACGGTAAGACAGGTTTATGTGTGACACACTTTCCTTTTGGCTTCTTACCGCATACACAGATTGGAAAATCCTTTGGACAGGTACATGGATTTTCGTTTTTTCTAAAATGTGTTTTTACAATCCGGTCCTCTAAGGAATGAAATGTAATGATGCACAGCCTGCCGCCCTGATTCAGCAGGCCAATCATCTCATCCAGCGTGTTGTTTAGAACGTCCAGCTCCTGATTCAATTCAATGCGGATAGACTGAAAGGTACGTTTTGCAGGATGGCCTCCTGTCACCTGTACCTTCTTTGGGATTGCTCCCCGGATAATCTCTGTCAGTTCTCCCGCTGTCCGTATGCGTTTTTTCTGCCGTGCAGCTGCAATATGCTTTGCAATATTTTTTGCAAAACGGTCCTCGCCATAATCGCGGATAATGCGAAATAAATCCGCTTCACTGTATTCGTTGACGATGTCTTCTGCTGTCTGCTTTTGTCTTTTATCCATACGCATATCAAGAGGTGCGCTTTCTTCTCTATAAGTAAACCCTCGTTCCGGCACATCTAACTGATAGGATGATACACCAAGATCAAGTAAGATTCCGTCTGCCTTTCCGATACCGATACTTTCTAACACTTCTCTCATATTGCAGTAATTGGAACGAACAACCGTCACATGGTCTTTATAAGCTTCCAAACGCTTTGACGCTGCCAGAACGGCGTCTTCATCCTGATCAATACCGATTAGTCTGCCCTCCCCGTGCAGTCTCTTTGCAATTTCACAGGAATGCCCCGCACCGCCAAGCGTCCCGTCCACATAAATCCCGTCCGGCTTTACGCGTAAATATTCGATTACCTCGTCCAGCAAAACAGGTTTGTGGTTAAATTCCATATCTTTCTCCATTCTGTCTAAATACTGAGTCCCAACTCTGCCATATGCTCTGCAATTTCATCCATATCATCATATGTATTCGTATTCTGCCAGCGTTCTTTGCTCCATATTTCTATTCTGGAAAGTACGCCGGCCAATACGGCTTCCTTCTGCAAATCTGCGAATTCCCGCAGAACCTGCGGAAGCAAAATTCTTCCCTGCCTGTCCACTTCACAAACTGCTGCGCCCGCAAAGAAGAACCTTGAAAACTTTCTTGCATCTTTTGTGGTAAGCGGAATATTGCGGAACTTCTCTTCTATATTTGCCCATTCTTCCTTTGGATACACAAAAAGACAGCCATCCAGTCCCTTTGTCGCAATAAATTCACTGCCTAACTGCTCCCTGAACTTAGACGGAACGATTAGTCTGCCCTTGGCATCAATTGTATGGTTGTATTCTCCCATGAACATGATGGACACCTCAAAAACTTTCGCTCCACTTTAAACCATTTTGCACCACTTTCCTCCACATCATTA
>CAOKHR010000291.1 GCA_948468325.1 uncultured Lachnospiraceae bacterium
CGATCAAAATACATGTCCCAATCGCTACAACCGGCATTAACGCATTGTTGCTGATATAATCCATAATATCCAGAATCTGTCCCACGGAACCATTCGGAAGTTCCAGTTCAAAATACAGCTTATTATAGCCAAGGCATACAAGAATTCCTCCGGCTAACGCGATCACCGTCTCAATAACCGCCGCCTTCACGCGTGATACGTGAAACTCATCCATAAAGCTAGATACAACCGCTTCCATAACCGATACCGCGCTTGTCAGCGCTGCGAACAATACCATGGCAAAAAACATGGCTCCGATTATGTTTCCTACTTTGCCCATTGCCGCAAATACTTTTGGCAGCGAAACAAACATCAGGCTCGGTCCGGATGCTTCCATCCCTTCTCTGCCCATAAATGTAAACACAGCCGGGATAATCATAACACCGGCCAAAAATGCTACCAGCGTATCGAAAAACTCAATTTGATTAATAGATTTATTAAGGTTTGCATCATCCTGCACATAAGAACCATAAGAAATCATAATCCCCATCGCCACACTCAGGCTAAAAAACAGCTGGCTCATGGCATCTAGAAGAACTGTGAAAAACCGCTGTACAGTCAGCCCTTCAAAATTCGGAATAACATAGATCCGAAATCCTTCCATCCCGGTGCGTACCACACCAGCCTCATCTGTATGCTTAATGGTCAGTGAAAACACCGAAATTCCAATGACGAGCAGCAGCAGCAAAGGCATAATGATCTTTGAAGACGCTTCAATCCCCTTATTGACACCTCTGAATACGATAAATGCCACTGCAAATAAAAATACGCAAAGCAGAATCATAGGCTCTATATCCGCTGTAATAAATCCGGTAAAATACCCGTCCTCAGCTGCCTGCTTTCCCTCTCCGGTAAGAAAGGCAATCAGATATTTTACTACCCAGCCGCCAATGACACAATAATACGGCATGATAATAACCGGAACAAGACATGCGATGATTCCTAACGGTTTCCATTTTTCATGGATTTTTCCATATGCGGTCAGCGGACTTTGCTTTGTCTTTCTGCCTATCGCTACTTCTGTTGTCAGCAGCGTAAATCCAAACGTCAGCGCCAGTATCAAATATAATACTAAAAACAGCCCTCCGCCATCTTTCGCTGCCAGATAGGGAAACCTCCAGATGTTTCCAAGCCCTACCGCGCTTCCGGCCGCTGCCAGAACAAAACCTATAGAACCTGAAAACGAGTTTCTTTTTTTCTCCTGTTTCATACTAAACTCCTCTTTCTTTCATTTATAAATAATTTAATTTATAAACAATTTAATTTGCGAACTATTTAAATCTAAATGAAATGAATTCACATTTTATCTTTTTTATTCTTTTCTCTCATCAACCTGAATCTCACCCGCTAAGATACG
This sequence comes from uncultured Lachnospiraceae bacterium, assembly GCA_948468325.1. Classification (GTDB taxonomy): domain Bacteria; phylum Bacillota; class Clostridia; order Lachnospirales; family Lachnospiraceae; genus Roseburia_B. The sequence goes on from CAOKHR010000291.1 coordinate 1,397, forward strand.
TTTGTAATCCTCATAATTTTTTTCCAGTAAAGCCGGCGTATCCAGTTCATATGGACACTTCCCTTTACATTGGCCGCAGTGCAGACAGTTTTCAATTTTTTTCATCATTTCCTGGGCCTTTTCTGTTAAATGCGCTTTCGACGGCGAGCGCCGGATTAACAGCGACATTCTTGCGCAGGTATTGATTTCAATGCCTGCCGGACAAGGCATGCAGTATCCGCATCCTCTGCAGAATTCACCGCTCAGCTGTTTTTTGTCAGCGGCAATCAGCTGTGTAAGCTCTTCTGTCAGTATTGGAGGATGTTCGATATAGGAAATAAATTCATCTAATTCCTTCACTCTTTGTACGCCCCAAATCGGCAACACATTTTCATATTGCGCTAAAAACGCATATGCGGCAGCCGAATTCGTAATCAGTCCTCCCGACAATGCCTTCATTGCGACAAATCCCATCTGCGCCTGCTCACATTTTTTTACAAGTTCCAGTTCCTGCTGTCCGCTTAAATAGCTAAACGGAAACTGCAGTGTTTCATACAAGCCAGATGCAATTGCTTCCTGTGCAACTGCCAGCCTGTGATTCGTAATGCCGATATGACGCACCTTGCTCTGTGCTTTAGCTTCCAGCATTGCTTCGTATAAGCCGCTCCCATCTCCCGGTTTCGGACAAAACGACGGATTGTGGAATTGGTAAATATCAATATAATCTGTACGCAGGTTATGCAAAGATGTCTCCAAATCTTTCCAAAATGCCTGCACATCTGTCGCACCTGTTTTTGTCGCAATAAATACATGCTCCCTGATACCGTCAAATGCCTCCCCAAGCTTTTCCTCACTGTCCGTATACCATCTGGCAGTATCAAAATATGTAATCCCGGCATCATATGCCCTGCGGACCAGCTGTACAGCATCCGTTTTCGAAATCCGCTGCATCGGCAGCGCGCCAAATCCATTTTTATTGACTGTAATGCCAGTTTTGCCAAGAGTAACTTTTTGCATCTGATGTTTCCTCCTTTTCTGCCTTTTTTATGGCTTTGTCTATTATAACTTCTTTTTCAGTAGGATGTAAAGCTAAAATTCATTTTATTGTATCATTTCATGCGGCCTCGCTGCAATAAATAAAAAATCTGTGCACGGCCGCATTCGTTTTTTCCATTTCCGGTAAACTTTCGGCCTTGCACAGACATTCCTGCTGGCAGCAGCTATTGTGTTAAATTACTCTGTATCTTATGCTTCTTTTATACTTCTTTTATTCTACTTTTGTATTTCTTTTTACGCTTCTTTTACTTCTTCTACTATAATCGAAATATCTGTCCCCATAATATTTTTCTGAGCTGAAAACTTCGTAAAATCTTCGCTTTCGGCGGTCAGTTCTTCGGTTATCGTCTTTCCGTCCGCTTCTATTGTAATAACAGCTTTTTTATCCTTTAAGACAGCCTTGTATGTACCGGAAAATTCCTCCGGCATCATCGTTGTCTCATTTATTTTTGACCCCGTTGCAGTACCATCCTCACGGAACGTAATTTTCATTGCCTCGATATTTCCAAGTGCTGTCGCTGCGGTTCCCTTAAATGTTTTTCCAGCCAGTAAAGCGGAAATGTCTGTCTGGTTGGTGTCGGTACTTGTATTCGGTTCCGTATTTGGCTGGCTGTTGTCAGAACTTGCATCCGCACTGTCTGCGGCCTTTTCTTTCACCGTAATCTTACAGTTCAGTGTCTTTTTGTTTACGACAGCTTTAATCGTCGTTTTTCCTGCTGTTTTTGCGGCTACTACTCCTTTTGCCGATACGGTTGCAACCGCCTTTTTTGTACTGGACCATTTGATGCTGGGTCCTTTTTTTACATTTTGCACTTTCAGCGTCATTTTCTTTCCAACCGTCATAAC
>CAOKHR010000292.1 GCA_948468325.1 uncultured Lachnospiraceae bacterium
CTATATGCTGATGCTGACACCCTGCCTGCCGGAGCCGTATCAGAGTATTTGGAAAAAAGATATGAAGAAAATTGTGGATATTTTGATTACACAGTTTTACAGTGAGCATTATCAGTTTTTCTGGGGTGTGGAAAGTGCATCCGGCTCTATGGCGCTTGGCTCTGACCATACAGATTTCGGGCATTCGGTTAAAACTTTCTGGGTCATTCAGAAAGTAGGAGAATTATTGGGAGATCCTTTCTATATTGAATTTGCACGTCCGAAAATTGACAGGATTATAAAGGAAGCTTACATTGAAGAAACAGGTTCATGGGGCAGAAGACTGGATAAATATGGCAATCTGGATCAGGATAAGGAGTGGTGGATATTAGCAGAGCTGGATCAGGCCTGTGAGATTCTTTCGATTCACGATCCTTATTATTACAGATATTTAAATAAGACGCATCGTTACTGGTTTGATAATATGGTGGACAAAGAGCATGGTGAAATCTGGCATATGGTAGACGGAAAGACAAATCAGCCTGTAATTCAATATCCCAAGGCACACAACTGGAAGACTTCGCTGCACAGCTTTGAGCATGCGTTATTTGGTTATATGACGGCCAGCCGTATCAAGGATACGGAATTTGATTTGTATTATGCGCTTCCTGAGTGGGAGCGGCCGTCTCATTATAATATTGCACCGTATATGTTTTTTGGAAATATGGTAAACTGCTGTCCGGAGACGCAGCCGTCATTTCTTCCTGACGGGAACCGGATTTACAGGGTAACATTTAACGGACTTCATTAAGAGGAACAAAGAAATGGAAACGGGAAAAGAAAAATTATTACAGCAGATGACAGCAGACGGCGTTGAGTATATTTTTGGTAATCCGGGAACGGTAGAACAGGGAATTTTAGATGAATTGTATAAATATCCGCAAATCGAATATATTACCTGTCTGCAGGAATCGGTTGCTGTGGCCATGGCGGATGGGTATGCAAGGGCAAAAGGAAGTCCGGCTGTTGTCCAGCTGCACAGCGGCGTAGGATTGGGAAATGGAATCGGTATGCTGTATCAGGCATACCGGGGACATTCCCCGCTCATTGTGGTTGCCGGAGAAGCAGGCATACAATATGAAGCTATGGATGCACAGATGGCATGTGATTTGACAGAAATGGCGCGGCCGGTTACTAAGTATGCAGCAAGGGTAACACATCCGGCGTCACTGCTTCGTTTGTGGCGCAGGGCATATAAAATTGCCATGACGCCGCCCATGGGACCGGTATTTTTAAGCCTTCCGATGGATGTTTTGGATATGGAGAATACAGAGGAAGTATGCAAAACATCACCAATTGAGTATCAAAGTTTTCCTAAGGAAGAACAAACCGACCGGATTGCCAGAGCATTTGCAGATGCAGAGCATCCGGTTATTCTTGCAGGGGACGGAGTCAGTGAATCCAAAGCAGTCAATGAACTGGAGCGTCTGGCAAAGCTTAGCGGGGCGTTTGTCTATGGAGTGAATAGCTCCTGCATAAATATCAGCCAGAATTCGCCGTATTATCAAGGAGATCTGGGGCATATGTTTGGCAGGGAAAGCAGAAAAGCAGTGGAGAATGCAGATGTCGTACTGATTGTGGGTACTTATCTTTTTCCGGAAGTGTTTCCTGAATTAAACAAACCTTTCCGTAAGGATGCACAGGTATTCCATATTGATTTAGATGCATATGAGATTGCCAAAAACCATCCCGTTACGTTGGGAATTTGCACAAATCCGGCACAGGCTCTGCAGCAAATCAATGATAGATTAGAAATAGAGGCCTGCGCAGGACGGATAAAGGAAAAACAGCATTTTCCGGCATGCCGTAAGAATCAGGCGAAAGAGCAGACAACGGCGGCAGCTTTTATGGAAACGTTACGCCGGCTTACGGATGAAAATCTTATCATTTTTGATGAGGCTTTAACGGCATCCGGATATGTAACTTCTTATCTGCCGCGTTCGCTGGAAGGAACTTTCTTTCAGACAAGAGGAGGATCACTTGGTGTCGGAATTCCCGGCGGAATGGGTATTTTGCTTGCCCGGCTCCAAAGCCAGGTAGTTGTTTTTACCGGAGACGGAGGGAGTATGTATACGATTCAGGCACTTTATACGGCTAACCGATACCATATACCTGTGAAAGTTGTCATCTGCAATAACAGAAGGTATCATTTGCTGGACCGGAATCTGGAAGTCTATCGAAAAGAACAGGGTATTTTAGTACATGAAGAACCGGAGAGTTTTTCTTTGGAGCCGATGATTGATTTTGTTACGCTGGCGCGTTCAATGGGAATTGACGGAATTGCGGCAGAAACAAGAGAGCAGGCAAAAGAGGCGGCAGAGAAGATGCTTTGTGCAAAAGATGCGTTTGTGGTGGATCTCAATACGGTCAGTTAAAATCAGTGGCATATGTTCAAAGGGCATTTGGAAGATTTGCGAGAGCTTACAAATGCCCTTTGAAAACATGAAATGGAAATGGCAGGATAATATAAATCTGCGCTTGATTTTGCAATGCTGATGTGATAGAATGAGAAAACTAAAAACAAGGGAGGTGGCTGGATGCCGTTTATTCGCTGATTGTTGTACTTATTTTGCGGGTAAATGATTCAGGCTGACTTCATTTGCAGGCGGTTTTATTTGAGCGTTTATATATTTTAGCGGATGTATTATGTCTGTTTTCAGACTAAAAATTTATGTATGCAAAACAGGCTGCGGATAACTCAGAATTATGGGTTATCTTTTTTATTGTCCTTTTGATATATCAATATTATGGAAAAAGGATAATCATTATGCGTAAAACCAGTAAATGGAAATCAAAAAGGAGTTGACGAATATGATTAGAAAATTTGAAACAAAAGACACAAAGCGGGTTATGCAGATTTGGCTGGAAGCAAATTTGGAAGCACATGATTTTGTACCAGACGGTTACTGGCTGTCGCAGTATCAGTCAGTAGAAGAGCAGCTTGTACAGGCAGATGTTTATGTATATGAACAAGGTGAGGAAATACTGGGATTTGTCGGTATGGTGGATGATTATCTTGCAGGGATTTTTGTCGATAAAAAATGCCGTTCTATAGGAATTGGAAAAGCTCTATTAGAGTACGTTAAGAAAATTTATCCTGCGTTTTCACTGAATGTTTATCAAAAAAACAAACGTGCAGCTGACTTTTACCTGCGGGAGGGCTTGTCTGTCGTGTCAAAAGGG
>CAOKHR010000293.1 GCA_948468325.1 uncultured Lachnospiraceae bacterium
AATTCAAATTGTCCTTGATGGCGTCATATACAGTCTGTGCACTTATTTCAAGTTCAATCGGCAGACCGCTGACAAGATCTCTTCCGACAATCACCATTGTCTCTTCTCTTCCCGGAAGTGCGGAGCCTAACATTTCTTTCAGAGACTTTGCCGTTTTCTGGCCGATAACAAGATTGTAGGTGCGCCTGATGTGGCTGATGATAGATTCGTCAATCCGGTTTCCTCCAAAATGCAGAAGGTCGCTGAGTACAAGGCCTCCCAGAGAAATAACGGAAATTTCCGTCGTATCTGCCCCTATATCTACAACCATAATACCGGTAGGTTCGTTTACGTCAAGTCCCAGTCCTACTGCATCTGCAATCGGCTTCTCACAAAGCAGAACGTTTTTGGGCTTCGCTTTGCTTTTATAGAACAGATCGAAGAAAGCTTTCTTTTCAACCTCCGTAATATCCGTAGGGACTGCCACAATAAATTCTGCGCCGTGGATTTTCCCTTTTGCGCGGGATTCCAGAAAATCAAAAATCATATTCTGGACATTATTGAAATCGGCAATGACGCCGTTTACAATCGGAAACGTAACATGGATCGTCTCCGGCGCTTTTTCATACATTGCATACGCGGCATCTCCATAAGCATATAACTGGTTTTTGTTTACAATGGCAATCGTATTTTTCTCGTTTAATATTTTGCCGGTCAATCTGCAGAATACCTTGATATTACAGGTTCCCAAATCAATACAGTAAATATTGTTATTCATTGTAATTCTCCCTTCAATCTGCCTGCTTAATGCAGCAGATTTTCCTCTTTAAAGCTGAAATACTGATTATCACCTATGATGATATGGTCCGATAAGCGAATCCCTAACATTTCTCCGCATTCCTGTACTCTTCTGGTTACAAGCTTGTCCTGTGTACTTGGCAGCGGTATGCCGCTTGGATGATTATGAAGCAGGATAATATGGACTGCCTGCTGCATAAGCGCCCGTATGAAAATTTCCCTGGGTGAAACTAAAGATGCATTGACCGTTCCGATGGATATAATCTCGTCTCCCAGCAGAACCGACTGGGAATCAAACATACAAAGCATCAGCTTTTCCCTGTTTTCATGGCGAAGCTCTTCCATGTAATAAGAAGCGACCGAGGAAGCGCTGTTTAAAGATACTTCACGGAGTCTTACCGCCTTTGTCATACGTTTTGTAATTTCTGCAAGGCATTTTAACTGAATCGCCTTGACTGTTCCGATACCTGCAATCTCCATAAAATCTTTTAAATTCAGCTCATAAAGATTTAAAAGATTTTTTTCGTTTCGGTTTAAAATGTCCTGTGCAACATCAATGGATTTTCTGCCTGCCGTACCGGTACGGATGATGACAGCTAAAAGCTCTGCGTCAGAAAGTATTTCTGCTCCGTGTTTTAAGCATTTTTCATAGGGTTTCTCGGAATCCGGTAATTCCTTTACGGTTAAGTGTTTGTTCATGAAATGTCCTTTCTACTCTTCTACCTGTATGGAATTTCAAAAAGCCATTCATATTATTCTAACACATTAGATTCTTATTAACAAGATTTTGCTCATAAAGTTTTTGCAATGACATCAAAATACCAAATTTCGCATGAGAAAATGTCAGGCCTCCCTGAAAATAAACGGCATAGGGAGGTTTTATGGGGCCGTCTGCGCTAAGTTCAATGGAAGAACCCTGTACAAAAGCGCCTGCAGCCATAATGACATCACTGTCATAGCCCGGCATTGCCCACGGTTCCGGCGTCACATAAGAATCTACGGGAGCGGCTGCCTGAATGCCCCGGCAGAATGCAGTCATTGCCTTTTGATTGTGAAATGTTACGGACTGGATAATATCATGCCGGCTTTCGGCAGCACCAGGGAGTACATCGAATCCAAGCGTTTCATAAATTCCTGCTGCAAAAACAGCTCCTTTTAAGGCGGCATTTACGACCGAAGGAGCCAGAAACAGACCCTGAAAAAAGGACTGCATAATTCCCAGAGATGCCCCGACTTCTTTTCCAAGCCCCGGAGAAGTCAGCCGGTATGCCGCATTTTCAATACATTCTTTTTTTCCTGCAATATAACCGCCAATCGGAGCCAGGCCCCCGCCGGGGTTTTTAATCAGAGAACCGACAATCATATCCGCTCCCACTTCCAGAGGCTCTCTCTCCTCGACAAATTCTCCGTAACAGTTGTCTACCATACAAATGACATCCTGTTTTATGCTTTTGACAAAAGAAATCAGTTCTCCGATCTTTTCTACAGACAGAGTCGGCCGTACGGCATATCCTTTGGAACGCTGTATCGTAACCAGTTTCGTTTTTTCGTTTATGGCGTTTCGGATGTTTTCATAATCGAAACTGCCGTCCGCAAGCAAATCTGCCTGACGGTAAGTAATGCCGTATTCCGCCAGAGAGCCTTTCGAAGGACGGATGCCGATTACACTCTCTAAGGTATCGTATGGCTTGCCTACGGGTGACAAAAGTTCATCGCCCGGTCTTAAATTTGACATCAGCGCAAGCGCAAGCGCATGTGTTCCGCAGGTAATCTGCGGGCGGACAAGCGCGTCTTCTCCATGGAAGCATTCGGCGTATACTGCTTCTAAAGTATCTCTTCCTATATCATCGTATCCATATCCGCTGGTAGTTCCGAAACATTCGGCGGATACTCTTTTTTTCTGCATGGCAGAAATTACTTTTATCTGGTTAAATTCTGCCGTTTCATCCAGATGCAGAAATCTTTCTTTTAAACTTTCTTCTATTCTGCATCCAAATTCATAAACTTCTTTACAAATTCCAAGACTTTCGTACTGTTTTTGCATGATTTTACTGTAACTCAAGGCAATATCCCCTTTTCTTTCAATATGGAAATCATTTGATGCAAAATGGCATCGTCATTATAAGAAAACTGATCTTTATTTATCCAGATGACATCTTTTTCCCGTCCGAACCAGGTAAGCTGGCGTTTTGCAAAATGTCTGGTATCCCGTTTTAAAATGTACACGGCTTCTTCCATGGAAATTTCACCGTTCAGATAAGCAAGCAGCTCTTTATAACCAAGTCCCTGCATGGAAACCATTCCCTTATGGCAGCCCATCTCTTTTAATTTTTGGACTTCTTGCAAAAGTCCCTGTGAAATCATGGCATCCACACGTTTGTCAATCTGTTCATACAGACGTTCTCTTT
>CAOKHR010000294.1 GCA_948468325.1 uncultured Lachnospiraceae bacterium
TGCACGTTCTTCCAGTCCGTCCAACTCCTCCTCCTGTCCGCAGTCGATGCAGCAGCAGATAACGTCATAATCGTAGTTTTCTTTGAGCCAGGGAATGATGGCAGTAGTATCCAGACCGCCTGAATAAGCTAAAATTACTTTTTCTTTCATGTGAAAATACTTCCTTTCTTGTTATATGTATAATTGCTAAAGATTAATATACAACAAGTCTGATAAAAAGGCAAGCATTATATTAAGAAATAATGAAAAAATATGCATTTTTTAATTCTTGAAAATCTATTAAAATAAGAAAAATTGAAATACCTATTGAATATTCATGAGAAAAAATGTATAATTATGCATAACTAATTTTTCCCTTTACGTAATGTGGAATTTGTACTAATATGATAAAGGCAGTTTTTCACATCCCTGTGGAGTTGTCTTATTAAAGTATAAAAAAGAAAGAAGAGTGATCGTATGATAAAAGCCGGAATTATTGGAGCGACAGGATATGCCGGAGGAGAGCTGGTCCGGATTCTTCTGGGACATAAAAATGCAGAAATTAAATGGTTTGGCTCCAGAAGTTATATTGACAAAAAATATGCATCTGTATACCGGAACATGTTTCAGATTGTAGAAGACACCTGTCTGGACGACAATATAGAAGAACTTGCAAATCAGGTGGATGTTATTTTTACGGCGACGCCGCAGGGATATTTGTCTTCTATATTAAATGAAGATATTCTAAAGAAAGTTAAAGTGATTGATTTAAGTGCTGATTACCGGATTAAGGATGTATCGGTTTATGAAGCGTGGTATCAGATTGAGCATAAATCGCCGCAGCTGATTCAGGAGGCTGTCTACGGACTCTGCGAGATAAACCGTGAGAAAATAAAAAACGCCAGGCTGATTGCAAATCCGGGCTGCTATACGACATGCTCGATTTTAACGGCGTATCCGCTTGTAAAAGAGGGCCTGATTGACGCAGATACATTGATTATTGATGCAAAGTCAGGAACTTCCGGAGCCGGAAGGGGAGCTAAGGTACCGAATCTTTTTTGTGAAGTAAATGAAAATATGAAAGCATACGGCGTGACAAGCCACAGACATACGCCGGAAATCGAAGAGCAGCTCGGATATGCGGCAGGCAGAGAGATTAAGGTGAATTTTACACCGCATCTTGTACCGATGAACAGGGGAATTTTAGTAACGGAATACGCGGCGCTTACGGGTATGGCGACTTATGGACAAATCAAAGAAGTCTATGACAGCTATTATGCAGATGAAAAGTTTGTCCGCGTACTGGACAAAGACGTATGTCCTGAAACAAAGTGGGTAGAAGGAAGCAATTATACCGACATCAGTTTTAAGATTGACGAAAGAACCGGACGGATTATTATGATGGGAGCGCTTGACAATCTGGTAAAAGGCGCAGCCGGCCAGGCGGTTCAGAATATGAATCTTTTGTTTGGCGAAAAAGAATCGGAGGGTCTGGAATTTGTTCCGGTATTTCCGTAAAAAAGAAGTGTGAGGGATGGAATGGATTTTCATATACGTGAGATGAAAATAGATGATTATCCGCAAATTTATGATTTATGGATGAGCATCAAAGGTTTTGGCATTCGCAGCATTGACGATTCAAAGGAAGGCGTGGAGCGTTTTTTGAAGCGGAATCCGACGACGAGTGTTGTTGCAGAAACAGATGGCAGAATCATCGGCACGATTTTGTGCGGCCACGACGGAAGACGCGGATGTTTTTACCATGTCTGTGTCAGAGAAGATTTCAGAAAACAGGGAATCGGAAAAGCAATGGCAGTAGCTGCGATGAAAGCTTTGCAGGCGGAACAGATTAACAAAGTGTGTCTGATTGCTTTTACGGCAAATGAAGTGGGAAACCAGTTCTGGAAAAGCGTGGGATGGACGTTTCGTCAGGATTTAAACTATTATGACTTTGTATTAAATGAAGAAAATATTACGCGTTTTAATTGTATTTCATAGAAAGGACAGGAGGAGATGAAAATTATGGAGAAAATCAAAGGCGGAGTTACTTCTGCAAAAGGATTTCTGGCGGCTTCGACAGCTGCAGGAATTAAATATACAGACAGAACGGATATGGCGATGATTTACAGTCAGACGCCATGCAAAGCTGCGGGGACTTTTACTACAAATATCGTAAAGGCAGCTCCGGTATTGTGGGACAGGGAAATCACAGAAAACGAGGCGTATGCGCAGGCAGTTGTAATCAATGCCGGAATTGCGAATGCATGTACGGGAGAAGAGGGGCTTTCTTATTGCAGACAGACGGCTAAGGCAGCGGCAGAGCTTTTAAAAATTCCGGCAAAATCAGTATTTGTGGCATCTACAGGGGTAATCGGCGTGCAGCTGCCGATGGAACGCATTCTGCATGGCATAAAGGATATGGTTCCTGAATTAGACGGGGCCAAAGAGGCAGGACACAAAGCATCTCTTGCAATTATGACAACGGATACGCATGAAAAAGAAGCGGCGGCTGTTTTTGAAGCGGGAGGCGTAAAAGTGACGATTGGAGGAATGTGCAAGGGGTCCGGAATGATTCATCCGAATATGTGTACTATGCTTGGATTTATTACGACAGACCTTGCAATTTCCAAAGAGCTTCTGCAGGAGGCGCTGCGGGAGGATGTAGAGGACACTTACAATATGGTTTCCGTGGACGGAGATACGTCTACAAACGATACGGTGCTGCTTTTGGCAAACGGATCGGCGGGTAATCCTGAAATTACAGAGAAAAATGAGGATTATGAAGCATTTAAACAGGCGCTTCATTATATTAATACGACTCTGGCAAAGCAGATGGCGGGAGACGGAGAGGGCGCAACGGCGCTGTTTGAAGTAAAAGTTATTGGAGCAAAAAGCAAAGAACAGGCGAAGCGGTTGAGTAAATCGGTCGTAACCTCCAACCTGACAAAAGCAGCGATTTACGGGCATGATGCAAACTGGGGAAGGATTCTGTGCGCTATGGGGTATTCCGGCGCCAAATTTGATCCGCAGAAGGTAGATTTGTTTTTTGAAAGCGCTGCGGGACGTATACAGATTGTAGAAAACGGTGTTGCCGTGGATTTCAGTGAAGAAGAAGCTGCAAAGATTCTTTCGGAGCCGGAAGTTACGGCAGTTGCAGATATAAAAGAGGGCGGATATGAAGCGGCGGCATG
>CAOKHR010000295.1 GCA_948468325.1 uncultured Lachnospiraceae bacterium
TCTGTACCCAAATCGTACCCACCGCCAATTAAAAAATCCCCGCAAGCCTTGATTTCTCAAGACTTGCGAGGATTTTACTTCTCACTCGAACTCTACCGTCCCCGGCGGCTTACTGGTAAGATCATAAAATACCCTGTTAACGCCTTTTACTTCATTTATTATCCGGCTCATCACCTTTTGCAGTATTGCAAACGGAAGTTCCGTTGCTTCGGCAGTCATAAAATCAACAGTATTCACCGCACGGAGGGCTACAGCATAATCGTATGTCCTTTCGTCTCCCATAACTCCTACTGATCTCATATTTGTAAGCGCTGCAAAATATTGGTCAGGATTCCTGTTCATTCCGGCATTCTCAATTTCCTCCCGGTAAATTGCATCTGCTTCCTGCACAATTTTCACTTTTTCGGCTGTTACTTCTCCGATAACCCGGATTCCAAGTCCTGGCCCCGGAAATGGCTGGCGGAACACCAGATATTCCGGTATTCCAAGTTCCAATCCTGCTTTTCTTACTTCATCTTTAAATAAACTGCGCAGCGGTTCTATGATTTCCTTAAAATCTACATAATCCGGCAGCCCGCCGACATTATGGTGCGATTTGATAACTGCTGATTCACCGCCCAGTCCGCTTTCCACCACATCCGGATAAATCGTTCCCTGAACCAGAAAATCAACTGCCCCTATTTTTTTTGCTTCTTCCTCAAATACACGGATAAATTCTTCCCCGATAATCTTGCGTTTTTTCTCCGGTTCGGTTACTCCTGCTAATTTTCCATAAAATCTCTCCTGTGCATTTACACGGACGAAATTCAGTTCATAAGCTCCATCGGGTCCGAATACTGCCTCTACTTCATCCCCTTCATTTTTCCGTAAAAGACCGTGATCTACGAAAACACATGTAAGCTGTTTTCCAATTGCTTTGGACAGCATAACTGCTGCAACAGAAGAATCCACTCCGCCTGAAAGTGCACAAAGAACTTTTCCGTTTCCTACCTTTTCCCGAATTGCGCGAATTGAATCCTCCACAAATGAATCCATTCGCCATGTTCCCGTACATCCGCAGACCCCTTTAACAAAATTGGATAAAATCTTTGTTCCTTCCCGTGTGTGCAAAACCTCTGGATGAAACTGAACTGCATACAGCTGTTTTTCCCTGTTTTCTGCCGCGGCAACCGGACAGTCCGCTGTATATGCAGTAATTTCAAATTTCGGTGCGGTTTTCGAAATATAATCAAAATGGCTCATCCAGCAAATTGTTTTTTCAGGCACATTGGCAAATAAATGCGAATCTTTACAGACAGTCACCTCTGTTTTTCCATATTCGCGCACAGGCGCACTCTCTACGTTTCCTCCCAGCACCAGCATCATAAGCTGTGCGCCATAACAAAGACCAAGCACCGGAATTCCAAGTTCAAATAATTCTCTGCTGCAGGTTGGTGAATCGTCCCGGTAACAGCTATTAGGCCCTCCGGTCAGAATAATTCCTTTCGGCTTCATTGCTTTGATTTTTTCCAGATCTGTACGATAAGAATAAATTTCACAATACACATTGCACTCCCGGACGCGCCTTGCAACAAGCTGATTATACTGTCCCCCAAAATCAATCACAATTACTTTTTCCTGATCCATGCATTCACTTCCTCCTCATGTATTCTACCATATATTATAAAAAAGCTGTTTTCGAATGACAAGCAATATTTTTAAAGCTCTTTAAAGAATGCCAGAATAACCGGAACTGTCACAACTCCCGCAGCCAGATATGCCAGCGGCTGTGCAGCCCAAATGCCTGCGATCCCAAACCAGTCTGGCAGAAACATCATAAGCGGTATAGAAATAAGCCCGCTCTGAAGCATTGCAATAAATAGTGATCTGCCTTTTTTCCCGATACTTTGAAATAACATGCTTCCCACCGCAGAAACCGGAAGCAAGAACAGCATCCGGCACATCCAACGCAGCGCTCCCGTTCCCGCTTTAAGAACACTTGCTTCGTCACGGAACATCACAATAATTTCGGGAGCAAAAAAATCACATATGGTACAAAGGACGCTCATAACCGCAATACCGAAAATAACGGTAAACCACGTCGCTTTTTTTACACGTTCTTTTTTCCCTGCTCCATAATTAAATGCGCAGACTGGCTGAAATCCCTGTGCAATCCCAAGCGCAAAACTAAACAGCAGATTTCCGCACCGCCCGACAATACTCATCGCAGCAACTGCCGCGTCACCAAATACTGCTGCCTGACGATTGAGCACTGCTGTTGAAATACTGTTTAATCCCTGTCTTGCCAAACTCGGCAGACCGGTCAAAATAATATTTCCTACATCGGCAACATCTTTTGTTATATAGCGGCAACTAATTTTTGTCACTGTTTTTCCTCTCAAGAAAGGAAGAAGCAGAATTGCGGTGCTGATATACTGCGAAACTGCAGTGGATAATCCTGCTCCGGCAATTCCCATATTGCAGCGGAAAATCAAAACAGGATCCAGAAACATATTTAAAAGCCCTCCGGTACAAAGTCCTGCCATTGCAAAAGCCGCTTCTCCTTCGTACCTTAAAATATTATTCAGTACGCATCCTACTGTCATAGCCGGTGCCGAAATCAAAATAAAACTTCCGTATATTTTTGCATTCCAAAGAATTGTGTCTGTACTTCCCAGCGCCCGCATCAAAAGATCCGGAAACAAAAGCCCGAATACTCCAATCAACATTCCCGTCAAAAGTGCCAAAAACACACTGGTGGATGTAAAAATTTTTGCATGCTCCACCTTTTTTGCCCCCAGCAGACGGCTGATATTACTTCCTGCCCCATGCCCAAACATAAAACCAAACGCCTGCAAAACGGCCATCAGAGCAAACACGATTCCCGTAGCTCCGCTGGCTTCAATACTGATTTTGCTGACATAAAACGTATCTGCCATATTATAAATATTTGTAATCAGCATACTGACTGTTGTCGGCAGTCCCATCATTAAAATAAGTTTTCCGATGGGAGTCTGTGTCATTTTTTCATATTGCCTGCTTTCCGCATCCTGCATATGCATACGCCTTCTTTCAATTATCCATTCCAGTGTACTGTATCGCTTGCAATTAGTCAAACTTACTTGTCCTGAGTCAGCCTTGAAAGGTAAATCTCTTTATATTCTGCCCTGTCCCGCTAAATTTCTA
>CAOKHR010000296.1 GCA_948468325.1 uncultured Lachnospiraceae bacterium
ATATTTATTTTCGCATCGGCGGCCTTTACCGTCTGAGCATTCCCCATGATTCCAAAATTCTGAAACAACATAGAAAACGCAAGCGCAGCTGACAGGCTCTTCTTCCATTTTTTCACTTTTCTACCCATTTCTCCTTTACTCCTTCCTGTACCGGGTCTGGTCACCGGCATGCTAATTCACGTACTTTTATATTTATTTTTTTATTGTATCACATCCATTACATCTTTGTAAAGATTGCACAAAAAAATGGCCGCAGCAAACACAAACTTTGTAAATAAAATACTTTCTATTTCCCCCTTGTAATTTTCTCCCATCCATTATATGATAGTAAAAATCCATGAAGGAGGGCTTCTATGCGTCATCTAATGAGTCCGTTAGACCTTTCTGTGGAGGAGCTTTACGGCCTTCTCTCTCTGGCTAACGACATTGAACACAATCCCGGGAAATACGCGCATGCGTGCGAAGGAAAAAAACTTGCAACCTGTTTTTATGAACCAAGCACCCGGACAAGGCTTAGTTTTGAATCCGCCATGCTAAATCTCGGCGGTTCCGTTTTAGGTTTTTCCAGCGCCGATTCCAGTTCTGCTGCCAAAGGCGAAAGCGTATCCGATACCATACGCGTCATTTCCTGTTATGCAGACATCTGTGCCATTCGTCATCCAAAAGAAGGTGCAGCTCTTGTTGCTTCTTTAAAATCTTCGATTCCAGTTATCAATGCCGGTGACGGCGGTCATCAGCATCCGACACAAACCCTGACTGATCTGCTTACAATTTATTCCCTAAAGGGAGGATTTTCTAATCTCACCATAGGTTTGTGCGGAGATTTGAAATTCGGACGCACCGTTCATTCGCTGATTCATGCGCTCATCCGCTATCCAAATGTCCGTTTTGTCCTGATTTCTCCGGAAGAGCTTCGGATTCCGGATTATATCAGGGAAGATGTGCTGCAAAAAAACGAGATTCCTTTTACCGAACTGGAACGCTTAGAAGACGCTATGCCGGAACTTGACATCTTATATATGACAAGGGTACAAAAAGAACGCTTCTTTAATGAAGAAGACTACGTCCGTATGAAAGACTTCTACATTCTGACAAAGGACAAGCTCTCCATGGCCAGAGAGGACATGCTGATTTTACATCCCCTCCCCCGTGTCAATGAAATTTCCGTGGAGGTAGACGATGATCCAAGAGCCGTTTATTTCAAACAGGCCCAGTACGGCGTATACGTCCGCATGGCATTAATTCTTACTTTGCTGAAATGGAGGGACGGCCTATGTTAAATATCAGTGGAATTTCAGAAGGCTTCGTGCTTGACCATATTAAGGCAGGCATGAGCATGTCAATTTACAAAGACTTAAAATTAGACCGCTTAGACTGCCAGGTAGCCATTATCAAAAATGCCAGAAGCAATAAAATGGGCAAGAAAGATATGATTAAAGTAGAATGCCCGATTGACATGCTGGATCTTGACATTCTGGGCTTTATTGACCACAATATCACAGTCAATGTAATCAAAGGCGACAGAATCGTAGAAAAAAAGAAGCTCCATCTGCCAAAACAGGTTGTAAACGTCATCCGGTGCAAAAATCCAAGATGCATTACTTCGATTGAACAGGAGCTGGATCAGATTTTTATTTTAACAGACAAGGAAAAAGAAATCTACCGCTGCAAATACTGCGAAGAACAACAAAAAAAGAAGCACCGCATGGTGCGGTAAATATTACATGCGCCGACACAAAAGACTGTGTACGGCGCATGTTTTCAGTTGATTAACATTCCGTTAATCCCTGTTATTTTTAAGTCCTGCGAAACTTCCGCAATCCAGACCTGTCCGGCCTCCCCAAGCATAATTCCCTCCCAGCTGCAAAACATCTCTCTGCAGTTTTCCGCTTCAAGAGACGAAAAAAATGTTTCATCTAAATTATCAGCAAAGCTTTCGGATGCATCCAAAAAATCCTCACTGTTATTATACGTCACTTCGGATAATGTAATAGGATACGAAATCTCAGAAGATAATGCCAACCAGTCATGGTCTAAAAACTGCTGCCTGATTTTAACCGCATAATTTTCAACATCGGCACTGGAAATACCTGTTGCCGCACTGTAGTAACCGTCTGCTGTTACCGCATCCGAAAGTTCTGTTTCCGGCGCAGGCTGTGGCAAAACCTCCGTCTCAGGCATAGAGTGTTGCGAATCGTCTGTCTCCGAAGATATGGCCGGAGCGTTATTTTGAAATTTCCCGGCTGCAGGTTCATCAGCCTCCTCTGTCTGACCGGCACATCCGAAAAGCTGTGCGGTGAACAATAATACTGCTAAAACAATTATTTTTTTCATATTCTTGTGTACCTCCTGTTTCAATATTACATATAAAACTGCCAAACCGCATATAGTATGCATGAGGTGACTTCCATGAAACATTTCAAACACTATACAATCATCGGCATAATTTTCGTTCTGCTCACGGGAACACTTTCCCACTTTCTATATAAATGGTCCGGAAACAATTTTATCGTCGGTCTTTTTACGCCGGTGAATGAATCTGTATGGGAACATATGAAGATGCTGTTTTTCCCTATGCTTCTATACGCACTTTTTATTATTTTCAGGTTTAAAGGAACGAACGCATGCGTTACTTCTTCATTGTGTTTCGGAATTTTAGCAGGAACATTCCTGATTCCTGTATTTTTCTATGCTTATACCTCTATTCTCGGTAAAGATATTTTTATTCTGGATATATGCACATTTATTTTAAGTGTTCTCATTGCATTCTTACTCTCCTACAGGCTCGCGTTGTCCTGCAGGGCAGAGTCCTGTACGTTTTTATTATGCTGTCTGGCATGCATGCTTTTTCTCTGTTTTGCATGGTTTACTTACCATCCCCCAGACGCCCGTATTTTTAAAGACCCGGCAAATGAATCGTCTGTGTCGCAACAGCATTCCGGAAAGCCTCATCATGCTCCACAAACAGCATAGTGGGACAACCATGTAAAATCAAATCCTCAATCTGCATGCGGGAATACACATCAATAAAATTAAGCGGTTCATCCCACACATACAAATGCGCCTGCTCGCAAAGGCTTTTTGCAAGCAGCGTCTTTTTCTTTTGTCACTCTGAAAATTCTGATATGTCTT
>CAOKHR010000297.1 GCA_948468325.1 uncultured Lachnospiraceae bacterium
TTTTAGAATTAATGAACCACAGTAAAATTGTACTGAACACAATGACGTGGTATAAAAACGGAATTCATGACAGGATTATCAATGGAATGCTGGCAGAATCCGTTGTTGTCACTGATGAATCGGAATATTTGAAAGAAGAATTTTCAGAAAAAGAGCAAAAGCTGGTATCTTTTCAATTGTCCGGTGTACAAAGTCTTCCGGATATGGTAAGACGACTGCTTCATTCTCCAAAGCAGATGCGGCAAATTGCAAAAAACGGGTATCATTATGCGAAAGGGCATCATACCTGGATGCAGCGGGCGGAATATTTGTTGGAAAACTACATAACATAAAAAAGGGCCGCATATATTTTATGCAGTCCTTTTTGCTTAGCAAAAATGATCTAACATCATTCCGGAATAGAGTGAGGAATGATATGGCGAAGGAAAATTCTGTCCGGGCTTCTTATAAGTAACAATTGTCTTATTTACATATTGTATCGGATCAATAGAAACATTGTTTGCCTTAGAAGAAAGGGAGTTTTTAAAAGAATCCAAAACAGAAAAAACGCCGCTTAATTCCTGAGTATCAATTGTAGACGAGAGTAAATCCCTGTCAATTGAGATTGATCCGTTTTCGTTTACCAGCATTCCGATAGACTCTAAATCGGTTCTGTGAGAGAAAGATACGCTTCTTAAGTCATGTAAAAGACGGTTTCCCTGACTCCCGCCTGAATAGCGTTCACCGGTAGCGATAAAATTATTGTAGGAATCTACCAGTTTTTGGAGGTTGTCAGCCACTGCATCCACACTTGTTTTAAAACCGATATGGGAAGGCGTATCCTCCGGACTGATGCCGTTTAACGTCAGCTCAAAAGCGTTGTTAATCGTAAAAGTATTCGAATAAGCAGAATGTTCTGCACCGTTAAGTATAAAAGAAGAATTCTGCGCGGGAGAAGTAATCTGATGGATTCCAAGCGTTTCAATCGCTTTTATAGAGTCTACAGAAGCTTTGGGAGTAATTTCAAAAAGCGAAGATTCATTTTCACTGAGTCCTGTTTGTTTCGAAGTAAGTTTTAAAGCGCTTTGCCCTTTTTCATCCGTAATCACCTCTGCCGAGAGGCCGACACCGGAATTGTTAAAAAGCCTCGCTAATTTTTCCTGGACGGAAAGGTTTGTATCGTCCTGGTTTATGGTATATTGGAATTCGTAAGAATTCGTAGTTGTAATTAAATCAAAAGAATAAGCTCCGGGTTCTATGTCCAGAGATTTACTGTCTAAGAAATGCCCCAGATTTGACTGGGGAGCAGCGAGACGCCGTACCTCAATATCAAAATCCTGAGCAGTATCTTCTCTCTGGGAACCGCCAATATAGGTAGCGCTTACAATTTCTTCATCAGATGACACAGCGACTTTTTTCTGAAAAGCGTTTTCCAATCCCTCACAATTGTCAGAAAGAGAAGATATAACATTTTTAACCTGACGGGCATTTTCTTTGATGTCAATTAAAAATGTGGGAATCTGTCTGTTTCTCTGTATTTTGTATAGTGGAGATTCTTTATTGATTTTAATTATGTTATTGCAGACGCTGCGCAATTCGCTTTTCTTATGAGTATCATAGCGGGAAGTGGCCGAATTGCCATAAGCACTTAAATAATAATGATAAGCACTGTTAATGAAAGTCATAAATCCCTCTCCTTTCTTCCATGAAATCTTGTGCAGATGCACCGGGATAATGTAAAATGTAAATCCTTTTAAAATCACATATTTAAAAAATATCCTATCTTATTGTATATATCGTAAATATTACTGTAAAAATTTAGAGAATATCGCGAAAAAATGAAAAAAGTTTGAATTTATTGCACAGTTTTAAAAGATGTGATATGGTATTATTGAAACAGCGTAGTATGCAGCGAAAAAGAAAGGAGGAAGTGATATGAATATTTCATCTGTATCAAATTATAGTACATATCGTAACTATCAGGCAGTTTCCAGCGGAAAACGCATTAATTCGGCAGCTGATGATGCAGCAGGCCTGGCAATTTCCCAGAAGCTCCAGAGCCAGTCAAACGGATATGACGTTGGTTATCGTAATGCGGGAACGTCACAGGATATGCTGAAAGTAGCAGACGGTGCATTAGGCTCTATAACAGATAATCTGCAGAGAATCCGGGAACTGAGTGTGCAGGCAGCCAATGGCCTTTATACAGATGCAGACAGAGGCGCAATCCAAAAAGAAATTGATCAGTTGAAACAGTCAATTTCAGATACTGCATCCCAGACGCAGTTCAATACGAAAAATCTTTTGGACGGCACGATGGGGAATTCCCATGTCGCAGCAGGACCGAACGGAAACGGCATGGAGATTCAGATGCCGAATGCAACATTAAAGGCATTGGGTATAGAAGACTATGATGTGTCATCAGGCAGCTTTGATATATCCGTCATTGATGACGCACTGGATAAGGTGAATTCTGCAAGAAGCGGTATTGGAGCTTCGTCCAACCGGCTGGATTCTGTTATGGCATACAATGCAAATGCATCGTACAACCTGACGGCTTCCCAGAGCAGAATTGAAGATTTGGATTATCCGAAGGCTGTTTCCGATATGAAGAGAAATGATCTTCTCCGGACATTCCAGATGATGATGCAGAGAAAAATGATGGAGAATGAGAACGGAAGAGTACTTCAGCTTTTCAGAAGCTAGAATGCGTACGGCAAATCCATACCTTTTGTGACAACTCCGCAGGAGTTTGTCATATTGGGATGCCCTATGGGTGTACAAAAAGATACATCAGACAGTTGCTTTTGTTGCTTTTCATGGGTCAGGAATGCGCATTTACTGCGCATTCCGTAAGAACATGATGCAGGAGTGAGGGGCGATTTTTGCGCAGCAAAACTTTAAATATCGCCCCGAATGTTACTTTGAGCGGCCACCCGGGCCGTGAAAAGTAACTGCTTTTTTGGGGCTGCCTGATGTCAGGTGAAAAAAACATTGACGCTTACAGGAGATTGTGCTATTATAGAACAGCTTGGAAGTAGGTCTTTTTTTTATGCCTAAAAATTTCTCTGATGAAACAGGCATGAAAAATACACAATGAATTTATGGAGGTGGAAGTTGTGCGCACAAGAATTACATTGGCATGT
>CAOKHR010000298.1 GCA_948468325.1 uncultured Lachnospiraceae bacterium
TTTTTGGTTTTTCCTTTGATTTTCTTTACATAAAATTTAGAATTTCGTATACTCTTGTTGCAAAAAAAGATATGAAATAACAGGAGAGATGAAGAATGAAGCATTTAACAGAAATCAGATGGCACGGCAGAGGCGGCCAGGGCGCCAAGACAGCAGCGCTGCTGCTCGCAGATGTGGCATTTAGTACAGGAAAATGTGTCCAGGGATTTCCGGAATATGGTCCGGAGCGTATGGGCGCGCCGATTACGGCTTATGACAGAATCAGCGACCAGAACATCCGTGTACATTCCAATATTTATGATCCGGATTATGTAGCTGTCGTAGACGATACGCTGCTTCATGATGTGGATGTGACAAAAGGACTGAAAAAAGAAGGGGCAATACTCATTAATACGGAAAAAGAGAAAGAGGAAATTCTGCCTCTTTTAAAAGGATATGAGGGTGAAGTGTATACGATTGACGCAAGAAAAGTCTGCATGGAAACGCTCGGAAAATATTTCCCGAATACGCCGATGCTGGCAGCCGTTGTAAAAATATCGAATGTTATGGAAAAAGATGTGTTTTTAAACGAGATGAAAGATTCCCTGAAACATAAATTTGCAAAGAAACCGGAAGTTTTAGAGGGCAATATGAGGGCTCTCCGGATGGCTTTTGACGAGGTAAAATGTCTGGGAGCATAACGCTTGGAGGAGGTTTATACAAATGGAAATCAACGAAACGACAAGATGGCAGGATTTAACAGAGGGACTGCAGATTTATGAGCCTGCCACTTCGAAGGAATTTATGACGGGAGAATGGCGGACAAATACGCCGGTGACAGACTGGGCACGGTGCAGGCACTGTCTTTTGTGTGTTCCGTATTGTCCGGACAGCTGTATTCCCGTAGCCAAAGGAAAGCGACTGGAATTTGATTACGACCACTGCAAAGGATGCGGCATCTGTGCAGCTGCCTGTCCGTTTGGTGCAATTTCTATGAAGGAGGGCAAATAAAATGGCAATCAAAGAGAGAATGTCCGGCAATGAAGCTGTGGCATATGCAATGAAGCAGATTAATCCGGATGTTATGCCCGCGTTTCCGATTACACCATCTACGGAGCTTCCGCAGTTTGTATCTTCTTACATAGCAAACGGAGAAATGGATACGGAATTTATACCGGTAGAGAGTGAGCACAGCGCAATGAGTGCCGCAATCGGAGCGGAAGCGGCAGGCGCAAGGACAATGACGGCAACTTCTTCTGCGGGACTTGCGCTGATGTGGGAAATGCTCTATGTGGCGGCGTCAAACCGTCTGCCGATTGCCCTTGCACTCGTAAACCGTGCTTTGTCAGGACCGTTGAATATTAACTGTGAGCATTCGGACAGCATGGGCGCGAGGGATTCAGGCTGGATTCAAATTTATGCGGAAGACAATCAGGAAGCGTATGATAATTTTATTCAGGCATACCGGATTGCAGAGCACAAAGACGTTATGCTGCCGATTATGATTTGTCAGGACGGATTTATCATCAGCCATGGCGTTTCCAATATAGAACTTTTAGAGGATGAGAAAGTAAAAGCATTTGTCGGAGAATATGACCCCTGTCATTATCTTCTGAAAGAAGATGAAGTAATGGCAGTCGGTCCCTATGCCGTTTCCAACTATGGCATGGAGGCAAAGAGAGCGCAGGCGCAGGCAATGATGAATGCAAAGCAGGTCATTTTAGATGTGGCTGCGGAATATGAAAAAGTTTCCGGCAGAAAATACGGCTTTTTTGAGGCGTATCAGTTAGAAGATGCCGAATACGCGGTTGTGGCAATCGGTTCTGTCTGCGGAACGGCAAAAGATGCGATTGATTTGCTGCGCACAGAGGGAGTCCGCGCAGGACTGTTGAAAGTCCGTGTTTTCCGTCCGTTTCCGGGTGCAGAGATGGCGGAAGCGCTGAAAAACTGCAAAGCAATTGCGGTTATGGACCGTTGTGAAAGTTTCAGCGCCAACGGCGGGCCTCTGGCGGCAGAATTATCGGCGGCGTTGTTCCGGGCAAAAAGCCAGGCCAAAGTAATAAAAATTGTCTATGGCTTAAACGGCAGAGATTTTACCGTAGAGGATGCCGAAAATCTGTATCGGGATCTGGCAGACCTTGCAGCAGGCGTAAGACAGGAAACAGAAGAATACCGCTATATCGGTTTGAGAGACTAGGAGGGTGTCGGCATGAGTCAGAAAAAATTTAAAGAAATCCAGGAGCGTCCGGAACGTTTGGCGCCGGGACACAGACTTTGTGCGGGATGCGGCGGAACGATTGCAGTCCGGAACGTTTTAAAAGCGCTGCATCCGGGAGATAAGGCAGTTGTCGGGAATGCTACGGGATGCCTGGAGGTTTCCTCTTTTACCTATCCTTATACTGCATATGAAGACAGCTATATTCACAATGCCTTTGAAAATGCAGGAGCCACCTTAAGCGGTGTAGAGACTGCTTATCATGCGCTGAAGAAAAAAGGGAAAATCAAAGAGAATTACAAATTTATTACGTTCGGCGGAGACGGCGGAACGTATGATATTGGATTCCAGTCATTATCCGGAGCGATGGAACGCGGACATGATATGGTTTATGTCTGTTATGACAACGGCGCTTATATGAATACGGGAATCCAGCGTTCATCCGCAACACCGATGTTTGCGGATACAACGACGACGCCGGTAGGGACAAAGTCAGGCGGAAAGCCACAGAGCAGAAAAGACCTTGCGGCAATAATGGCTGCCCACAATATTCCTTATGTGGCACAGACGACATTTATCGGAAATATGATGGATTTGTATCAGAAATCGGAAAAAGCAATTTATACGCCGGGCCCTGCATTTTTAAATATTATGGCGCCCTGTCCAAGAGGCTGGCGGTATGAAGCACCGGAAATTGTAAATATCTGCAAAATGGCGGCAGAGACCTGCTACTGGCCGTTATTTGAAGTGACGGAAGGAAAATGGAGCCTGTCTTACAGGCCGAAAAATAAACTGCCGATCGAGGAGTTTTTAAAATCCCAGGGCAGGTTCAAACATCTTTTTGCACCGGGAAATGAATATCTGATTGAGCTATTTCAGGAGGAAGTGGACAGAAGGTGGGAAGAATAGATCGGAAGAGCGTCGTGTAGGG
>CAOKHR010000299.1 GCA_948468325.1 uncultured Lachnospiraceae bacterium
GGATGCGGCGGCTACTATTGCACAAATTCAAAAGCTTACGGCTGCAGGATGCGATATTATCCGCTGTGCAGTTCCTACAATGGAAGCGGCACATGCATTAAAAGAAATCAAAAAGGAAATTCAGATTCCACTTGTAGCGGATATTCATTTTGATTACCGGCTGGCAATTGCCGCGATGGAGCATGGAGCAGATAAGATTCGGATTAATCCGGGCAATATAGGAAGCAGTGAGCGCTTGAAAGCGGTTGTAGATTCTGCCAGAGAACGAAACATTCCCATTCGTGTAGGGGTAAACAGCGGTTCGCTGGAAAAAGAACTCGTAGAAAAGTATCATGGCGTTACGGCAGAGGGGATTGTGGAGAGTGCATTAGACAAGGTGCACAGAATCGAAGAGATGGGGTATGACAACCTTGTCATAAGCATTAAATCCTCTGATGTTATGATGTGTGTAAAAGCGCATGAGCTGATTGCGGAGAAGACATCTCATCCGCTTCACGTAGGGATTACGGAAGCAGGGACAATAATCAGCGGTAATATTAAGTCTTCCATCGGACTGGGACTGATTTTGCATCAGGGAATCGGAGATACGATTCGTGTTTCTCTGACAGGCGATCCATTGGAGGAAATCAAGTCGGCCAAACTGATTTTAAGAACGCTGGGACTTTATAAAGGCGGTATTGAAGTTGTGTCCTGTCCGACCTGCGGCAGAACGCAGATTGATTTGATTGCTCTTGCCAATCAGGTAGAAAATATGGTTGCAGATATTCCCTTAAATTTAAAAGTGGCAGTTATGGGATGTGTCGTAAACGGTCCCGGAGAAGCAAAAGAAGCGGATATTGGAATTGCCGGAGGTATCGGTGAGGGGCTGATTATCAAACACGGAGCAGTCTGTAAAAAAGTTCCGGAGGACAAGCTTTTATTGGAGCTTCGGCAGGAATTGTTAAATTGGGAGGAATAACGTGTCAAAGCTTTTTTTTGAAGTATTTCCAACTTTATCTTTAAATGAGAGAATGAAAAAAATGCTGTCTGAGATAGAGGTTTCAAAGGTAAGTGCGAATCGCGGCAAGACGGCGATTCGCATTTATATTTTTGGAAAACATCTGATTTCCAAGGAAGATATTTTTCTGCTGGAAAAAGAAATTGGAAAACAGTTGTTTCACAGACAGCAGATGAATATAAAGATTATTGAAAAATTTCAGCTTTCCGGACAATATACGGCAAAACGGCTGATGGAAGCGTATCAGGAGAGTATTGCGGAAGAACTCAGGGCATACAGCCTGCTTCTTTATAATGTTTACCGAAGAGCGGAAATTACATTCGATGATCAGAAAAAAATGAAGCTGGTATTAGAGGACAGCATTATTGCGAGAGAACGTTCAGATGAACTGGTAAACATTTTAGAGAAGATTTTCTGTGAACGGTGCGGCATGGATCTGATTGTCGATGTTTCCTATGAAGAGCGAAAAGAGAACAGTAAGATTAAAAAAGCCGATCTTATCATCGAACAGGAAGTAAAAAACGCAGTTCGTTTATCCGGATTTTTAAAAGAGCATAAGCAGGAGATTTCGAAAGAGGCAAAAGAGGAAGAACAGAAAAATTCGTTTCCGGAGAATAAGAATTTTCCCAAAAGGGCGCCGGAAAGAAAAATGGTACAGTCAGGGAATCCGGATGTCATTTACGGACGAGATTTTGATGATGAGGAGATTACGATTGATAAAATTACGGGAGAAATAGGTGAAGTCGTAATTAAAGGGCAGGTGATTGAGCTTGAAACAAGAGAAATCCGAAATGAAAAAACCATTATGATTCTTTCTGTTACGGATTTTACCGATACAATTGTCTTAAAAATTTTTACAAAAAATGAAGCTTTGCCGGAATTGTCGGAACATATCAAAAAGGGCTGTTTTTTGAAAATCAAAGGTGTGACGACAATTGATAAATTTGACAGTGAACTTACGCTCGGTTCTATTTCCGGAATAAAAACAATAGCGGATTTTCGGAATACGCGTATGGACAACAGTCCGGTCAAGCGTGTCGAACTTCACTGCCATACCAAAATGAGCGATATGGACGGTGTCTCAGATGTAAAAGACATTATTAAGAGGGCAAAAAAATGGGGACATAAAGCCATTGCCATTACCGATCACGGAAATGTGCAGTCTTTTCCGGATGCAAATCATGCGATTTCCAAAGACGATGATTTTAAAGTGATTTACGGCGTGGAAGCTTATCTTGTCGATGATTTAAAATCTGCTGTCTGTCATGCAAAAGGACAGAGCCTTGACGATATTTATGTAGTATTTGATTTAGAGACGACGGGTTTTAACCCGAATATAAATAAAATTATAGAAATCGGCGCTGTGAAGGTGGAAAACGGTGCAATTACAGAGCGTTTTTCCTCATTTGTAAATCCGGAAGTTCCCATTCCTTATGAAATCGAAAATCTGACCGGAATCAGTGATTCTATGGTGATGGAGGCTGAAACGATAGAAGCAGTGCTTCCGGAATTTATGGAATTTTGCCAAAATGCCGTTATGGTTGCCCATAATGCAGATTTTGACATGAGCTATATCAAACACAATCTGCGTATGCAGGGGATGGAAAAAGAGTTTACAATTGTAGATACGGTGGCGCTGGCGAGAAATCTTCTTCCGTCACTGGGTCGTTTTAAGCTGGATACGGTGGCAAAGGCGCTTGGCATTCATTTGGGAAATCATCACCGTGCAGTAGATGACGCAGAATGTACGGCAGAAATTTTTATAAAGTTCACAAAGATGCTGCGTGAAAGAGGAATAGAGAATTTAGACCAATTGGGCGGGCTTTCCTCATCTACGCCTGATGTGATAGGTAAAATGCCGACATATCACGCAATTATTTTAGCGACAAATGATATTGGAAGAATTAACCTTTACCGTTTGATTTCGATGTCGCATCTGACCTATTTTAACAAGCGGCCGAGAATTCCAAAGACAGAATATTTAAAGCATAAAGAGGGACTTTTGATTGGTTCCGCCTGCGAAGCCGGAGAATTGTATCAGGCGGTTTTAAACGGCAGGCCGGAAGAAGAAATTGTGCGTCTGGTGGAATTTTATGATTATCTGGAAATACAGCCGCTG
>CAOKHR010000300.1 GCA_948468325.1 uncultured Lachnospiraceae bacterium
GGATTTTTTATTTTTTTGAGAATCTGCAAGAAATCACCATCAAAATCAGGGTTTTCTGTATTATATGAGAAACGGAGTGTAAAAATGAATAAGATGATTTATTTGGATCACGCGGCCACTACGAGAACATTGCCGGAAGTGACAGAAGCGATGGAGCCATATCAGGACATTTACTACGGGAACCCTTCTACCATTTATGAATTTGGGGAAAAAAGCAGAGAAGCCATTGAGCATGCAAGGAGAATCATTGCCAAAACAATCCGTGCACGTCCGGAGGAAATTTATTTTACGTCCGGAGGTACGGAGTCGGATAACTGGGCACTGAAAGAAGCCGTCCACTTATATGAGCATTTACATAACGGAAAAAAAGGACATATTTTAACTACGCCGGTGGAGCATCACGCGATTTTAAACAGCTGCGTGGAATTAAACCGGATGAACTGCGGCGTTTCGTATCTGCATGTGGATGCAGGCGGCAGGGTAGTTCTATCTGATGTGGAAGAAGCAATTTCGGAACATGAAAATACCTGTCTGATGTCGGTTATGTATGCCAATAATGAAATCGGTACGATAGAGCCGATAGATGAACTAGGAAGAATGGCCAAGAAAAGAAAGCTTCTGTTTCATACGGATGCGGTGCAGGCATACGGACATCTTCCGATTAATGTCCAAAGAGACAATATTGATATGTTAAGCGCCAGCGCTCACAAATTCGGCGGGCCAAAAGGAGTGGGATTTCTCTATATCAGAAAAGAAATTAACCTTCCGGCGTTTGTGCACGGCGGCGCCCAGGAAAGCAGCCGCAGGGCAGGAACAGAAAATGTGCCCGGAATTGTAGGAATGGGAGTAGCGGCAGAATTAGCGCACAGAAGGATGCGCATTGAGAGCAGGAGAATCCGGTACTTGAGGGATTATCTGTCTTACCGTATTTTACAGGAGATTCCGGATGTGATTATGACGGGAAACCGGAAATTCCGTCTGGCCAATAATGCCAGCTTTTGCTTTAAAGGAATTACAGGAGAGGCGGCGGCAATTCTTTTGGATACACAGGGAATCTGCGTTTCCTCCGGTTCAGCCTGTTCGACAGGCAGTATGGAGGATTCCCATGTGCTTACAGCAATCGGACTGGACAGCGAGTGGGCGCAGGGTGCGGTCCGGATTACGCTTGGGGCAGAGAATACAAAGGAAGAAATGGATTATGTGGCAGAAAAGTTGAAAATGGTTGTGGCGGATATGAGAGGCATAAGCTAAAAATTTGCATTTTGATGACTTTGCCTGTCCGATTTGAACTTCATGGTCAAATTAGGGAGAAGCCGCGCTTTAGAATAAATCCCCAGTTACTTTTTTCATAAAGGAGACGGACAATAATTACTTTCTGTTCTTTTTCGGAAATCACATAGAAAGCAAGGTAATTTTTTACTTGAGTAAAACGGATTCCCCAAGACGAAAGTAATGGATCATCTACAGGGGGAAATCTGCCGGGAAATGATGAAAGGGAGTTGATTTTCAATTCTGCTTCATTCAGAAAGTCATCGTTTTTTGCGGTTCCTTAAGTCAGAGACTGCCTCGGAAAATGGGCGTGTATTCCCATTTTGAATATCGGTCAAACCTTCCTGGATAAGTCCGTACAATTCAAAACGGCCGACAAGCTTTTCATAAGTCTCAATACTCATGACAGCCAGATCGCCTTTTCCGTTCTTTGTAATAAATACAGGTTCAGGATAGGTATGGCAGAATTCAGATATATCATTGTAGCTGTTGCGCAAATCAGCGCTTGAACGGATATTTGGCATAATCAACAACTCCTTTTTTGATAACAAAATTATACATAAATTTCTTTATGATATCAAGGGAGGGGTGGAATTGACTTCTTTTTCCTGGGAGATTATACTGATTATAAATTCAAAGATAAAAAACAGCCGTGAAGTATGGTATGGGCAGTAAATTAAGAAAGAATGGGGAAGAAAAATGGCAGGTGGAAAAGTAGTCGTAGGTATGTCCGGAGGTGTAGATTCCTCTGTGGCGGCTTATCTTTTAAAAGAAACCGGATATGATGTTATCGGCGTTACGATGCGTCTGTGGCAGGAAGATCCTGACAGAGAAGAAACAGGAAAGGAATGCTGTTCTCTTAGCGCAGTTTCCGATGCGAGAAGAGCTGCAGATGAGATTGGAATTCCTTTTTATGTGATGAATTTTGATGAAGTTTTTAAGAAAAATGTAGTAGATTATTTTGTTGCCGAATATCTGCATGGAAGGACGCCGAATCCCTGCATAGCCTGCAACCGGTATGTCAAATGGGAGGCACTTTTAAAACGCAGCATAGAAATCGGGGCAGATTATATTGCCACCGGACATTATGCAAGAGTCGTAAAAAGAGAAAACGGAAGGTATGCCATATCTGCATCCAAAACAGACAAAAAAGATCAGACGTACGCACTGTTTAACCTGACGCAGGATCAGCTGGCTCATACGCTGATGCCGGTGGGAGAGTATACAAAAGAAGAAATCCGTGCGATTGCAGATAAGATTGGTCTTCGTGTGGCGAATAAGCCGGACAGCCAGGAAATCTGTTTTATACCGGATCATGATTATGCAGGATTTATTGCACGCATGGCAGGGGAAAAAACGCCGCAGTGCGGTAATTTTGTCACAGCGGACGGTACGGTGCTTGGAAAGCACAAAGGAATTACGCATTATACGGTTGGACAGAGAAAAGGATTAAATCTGGCTATGGGGCATCCGGTTTTTGTTACGAAAATCTGTCCGGATACAAATGAAGTAGTAATCGGAGAAGCAAAAGATGTCCTTTGCAGGGAACTTTATGCAGACCAGATCAATTATATGGGTGTGGGAGAAATCAAAGACGGCATGCGTTTTCTGACCAAAATACGCTATGCACATAAAGGCGCAATGGCAGCTGTCTATAAAGAAAATGAGAGTAAGCTGCGCGTTGTATTTGATGAGCCACAGCGCGCAGTTACGCCGGGGCAGGCAGTCGTCTTTTACGAGCAGGACTGCATTGCCGGAGGCGGTGTCATTTTATAAACAGGCTGTTGCCAAAATCTGCGGACGGTTAAACCGGACAGAAAACGGGCTTTCTTTTT
>CAOKHR010000301.1 GCA_948468325.1 uncultured Lachnospiraceae bacterium
CTTTTGGCCTCTTTGCGCCGTATTTGGAACGAGCCTGTTTTCTGTTAGCAACTCCCGCGGTATCAAGCGTACCTCTGATTACGTGGTATCTTGTACCTGGTAAGTCTTTTACCCTGCCCCCACGGATAAGAACAACACTATGCTCCTGCAGATTATGTCCTTCACCCGGAATATAGCTTGTCACTTCAATTCCATTGGAAAGACGAACTCTGGCAATTTTTCTAAGCGCTGAATTCGGCTTCTTCGGAGTAGCTGTCTTAACTGCTGTGCAAACGCCTCTCTTCTGCGGAGATGCAGTATCAATCGGTTTCTTTTTCAAAGAATTGTATCCTTTCAAGAGAGCCGGTGCAGTTGACTTTTTCACTGATGTCTGACGTCCTTTTCTTACTAACTGGTTAAATGTTGGCATTTGTTTCACCTCCTGTGATATTATTCGTGATTTGCGCACTTGTATGCACGCTAAAATATTATAAAAGGGAAAAACCTCTTTGTCAACCCGTTTCTTCTATTTTTTAATTGTCTTTTTTAATTTTATGTTACATTTTACACCCGCGTCAGTTTTTGCTGATGTTTCATATTATTTGGCGTGAGATGTAACAAATTAATACCTGCATATACAATCCGTAAAATATAAAAGGAGCCGCTGTTCAGGCAGATTTTCATCTGTCTTTGCAGCGGCTCCTTTCATTTACGGAATGATCAGAGTTTCAATCCCTGCTTTTTCAATCCTTGGGTCAGTTTTTTCTTCTGTAATTTCTTAATGCCTTTCGGCCATTTTACTCTCACTTTCTTCTTTGGCGCGCCTTTAAATGCTTTAGACTTAATGCTCTTGTCATTCCTAAGCGCTTTGCCTTTTAAGGTTAATGTCTTTAACTTCTTGCAGTTTAAAAATGCCTGTTTGCCGATTGACGCTACATTCGCACCAATCGTAATCTTTGTTGCATTTTTATATCCGCTGAATGCTTTATCGCCGACTGATACAACTTTACAGGATTCTCCCTTAATAGTTACGGATGCAGGAATATTGATGCTCTTTGCTTTTTTGCTCATACCCTTGAAAGCCATAACCGTTTTCTTGCCCGCATCAATTACTTTGTACTGAATTGTGCCGACTTTTTCTATATATCCGTTTGTCAGTCCGCTGGCAGCCCCGCTTCCCGGCTTCAAAGCTGCCTGTGCTGCCTTTAACGCTGCCGCCAGATTTCTCAGCGCGGCTGCATCTGCATTTGCAGGCGCATTCTTTGCCGCATTGTATGCGTCGACAAATGCTTTCCATGAAGCGGTGTCATAATCTTTCTGACCCGCATTATAAACTGCATCCGCCGCTGCGACTGCGCTGCTCACTTCTCCTTTTGCATTTGCCAGATCCTGGGCTTTTGTTACCAGGCCCTCCTGGGCTTTCTGTAACTGTGCTAACAAATCAGCGCATTTTGCCGCATCAGGATTCTGTTTGTTCACTTCCTCAACTGCCTGATTATAAATCGCGACTAAGGCATTATAGCTCTCCGTTGTATAATCACCCTGTTTTACGTTTTCTCCGATAGAAGTTACAAGATCTCTGAGCGCCTGGATGCTGTCGACACCTTTCTTCACCAGTCCTTCTATGGCATCGGCAATTGCCTTCTTTGCCTGTTCTTTCTCATATACATAAACAGTTTCTCCATTTTTAGCTTTCTCAACCAGAGCGTTTGCGGCATCTATTGCATCCTGCAGTATCTGCCAGCTTTCCGGTGTATATTCATTTTTATGATAAGAACCGGTTCCGCTCACTGCACTCTCAAGGTCCGAAAGATCCTCTGCGGCGTCACTCGTTACCGTATAAACAGCAGGCGCAGCAGATGTCTTTGTGTCAACTACACGGTCGCCATCTTTCAGTGTAACAGCAGCCGTAACCTTTATTGTGCCTGCACCTGTAATCGTTAACTTGCTTCCGTTAACAGATGCAAGCGTACCGCCTTCCGTAATTTCATATACTGCTTCTCCCGTAGGAAGATTGTTCCCGGAATGCTTCATACAATTCGTAGAAACCACGGTATACTGTGCAGCCAGATCTTCTTCCTGTGAAGCGCCTGCAAGCTTAATGCTCTTGTCGGCCAATGTAACCGTTCCAATCGTACATTCGCAGGTATTTACTGCCGTAAGGGCTTTCACTGCTGTTACTGCCGTCTGCAGTGCGCTTAACGCATCTGCAAATGCCTCGGCATTATTTTCCGCGCCCCATTTTTTATCTTCCTGCGACTGTTCTACGGCATCGTTATACCTGGCTATAAAAGCCTCCCATCCGGCTGTCGTATATTTTCTGGCGTCTGATGTTTTATCTTTATTTACCAGCGTACCGTTTTCCTCTTTTACGCCAAGCTCGTCTGCAAGACCTTCCAGATATTCCGTCAACTGGTCTTTGGGATGTTTTTCTTCTGAAATAAATGTATGTGTAAGCGTTATAACCTCTTCAGACTCGGAACTTATCAATGCATCATCCAGAATATCATCATCTGACGCGCCTGTCCTTAAAATACCATTTTGATTTGAAAAATAGTAGCTCTCATTCGCACTGACTTCGACTGTCACTTTATAGTCTCTGTAAGCTTCAAAGACGTCTCCTTCTTCCATAGGTATTTCTTTGCCATTTTCTACAACTGCCCATTTTGTAGATGTTACATTGTATTTTGAAGGATCGCCCGTTAATTTCATATCCGGCTCTTTGCCCTCAAGCAGTGTATTAAGCGCATCCTTAAATGAATCGGCTGTCATATTGTCCCCAAGCAGCGTGCTGAAATCCTGTGGGCAGTTATCTCCCACATACATTTTGACATCTTTTAAACCGCCCTGGAAATCTTCATCCACATTAGTCGGATTCTTAACATCTCCCGTATCCGGATTGTAGCCGATTGTGAAAACGGCGCTGTTGTCTAATGTAAGCGTTCCGGACAGAATCTCTCCTGTTCCCGCTCTCTTTCGAATTTCCGTTCCCTGCACTCCGTCCACAAACAGATGGAAATATCCGCCGTTAAAAATAGCGACAATTTCATGGTCTTTCTCATACCAGTCATCATCTGGCACCAGATAGCCGGTCTGCATCCAGTCC
>CAOKHR010000302.1 GCA_948468325.1 uncultured Lachnospiraceae bacterium
TAACTTATTAACAATATAGCTCTTGTAGCTATATCATTATTATACTAGGAGGGAACAAGTCATGAGTGTGGCGGTAAATGGAGGCGGCGTTTCTTCGGGCGCTATGGGCAGCGCGGCAGGGATGAAAACATCAACCAGCGCAGCTGTCAGGCTAAGAAGCGCAAAAGATAACAGAAATAAAAGACCCAGGAAAAAGTTAAATTACAATCCACGGGAAATTTCTTCACAGCTTTTACGTGCAAAGAAATCCAATAATGCATCTGTTGTTTTAATCAGGGCAAAGGGAAAGTTAAGCGTGCTGTACAAAGCATATGCTTCCGGTCAGTATAATAATTCAGAAGTTCAGATTGCAATTGTCCATGCCAGACGGATGGTAGAGTGCTCCCGGATTAAAGTTCGGAATTTAAAGGAAGAAGAGATGATTGAGGGCAGAAACAACAGGGACAAAATCAATGGGGAGCAGAAAAAAAAGAGTGAGATTAAGCGGCGCGTCAGAAAAAAAGAACGGGATGCGAAAGTAAAAATGGCCCTGGAAGAGAATCAGCGGGTTTTAAAAGAAAAGACAAAACATCAGATTTTACTGCAGAAGCGCCGGATGCATCGGAACGATGAGCAGGGCAAAGTGCTGGAAGCAGATTTGAAATATTTAGAAGATCAGATGAAGAATACCCAGTCAGAAAATACGTCAGGATATGACGGTGTATCTGTAGATATAAGTATGGCGGCGGCGCAGATGTCGGAACTTCAGATTATGGAGCAGCAGATTGAGCAGGAAGCAGCGCTTGAGGTAGAAATAGAATTTTCCGCTGCGGATGCGGCAGCGATGTCTTCAGCCGGTGCACCGGGTGCAGATATGGGAGTATCAACCGCGGCAGCGCCTTCTATAGATATAGCAATATAAAAGAAAAACCAGATGAAGTCATATTCGGCTTCATCTGGCAAAACATAAGCTACGCCATTGCGTTTGCTTTTTTATATTTGTAAATCATTTCGGCATGTTCCTGTTCTTCTGTCTGGATGTGGTTTAAAAGTCTGCGGACTTCACTGTTGCCAAACTGGAAAAGATTTGTATTGTAATCTGCGGATACCATTTTTTCATTTCCGATGCTGTCAGAGCAAAGAAGGGCATCGTGCTGTTTGTCTGCCTGATTGGAACCGGCGCTGTAAGTAGCTTTCGGCTGGTAGGAGTCGGCTTTGGAAGCGGCAGAGTCACTTGTTTTATAAGACGGCATCTGGCCGTCCATCAGTTTTCCTAAAAACTGGTAGTGCTCCTGCTCGTCACCTGCAATCTGGGTGAACAAATCTTTTAAGCATCCGTCTTTGGCTGTACCGGCGCACAGATTGTAGTGCTCCATACAGACTTTCTCCTGTGTTTGCAGATCTTTTAAAATCGTGTTTTCTTTTTCTGTCAGAATCATAATTATCTCCTTTAATATTTAAATTTTAGTTCAAAAACAGTATTTGCAATTTTAAGATAAAATATACATAATGTGACCGCTCCGTAGGAGCGTGTCATATTGGGATGCCCTTTGGGTATACATAAATTGGAGGCATACTTTGGACAAATATCAGGTTTTAAAAAAATATTTCGGTTATGACTCGTTTCGTGAAGGGCAGGAGGGGATTATAGACGCCCTTTTGGCGGGCAGGGATGTTTTTGGCATTATGCCGACGGGAGCCGGAAAATCTCTGTGCTATCAGGTTCCGGCGCTTTTGTTTGACGGAATTACGCTTGTCATATCGCCGCTGATTTCTCTGATGAAAGATCAGGTGGGAACATTAAATGAAGCGGGGATTCATGCGGCATTTTTCAACAGCTCCCTGACGGCGGGACAGTATAGGAAAGCGCTTGCATTTGCAAAAGAGGGAAGATATAAGATTATTTATGTTGCGCCGGAGCGTCTTTTGCTGGATGAGTTTTTACGTTTTGCACTTCAGGTAAAAATTTCTATGGTGACAGTGGATGAAGCCCACTGCGTATCCCAGTGGGGACAGGATTTCAGGCCCAATTATTTAAAAATTGCCGATTTTATACAGATGTTTCCCGAAAGGCCAATCGTCAGCGCGTTTACGGCGACAGCAACAAAAGAAGTCAAAGAAGATATTCTGGCAGCATTGGATTTGAAGAATCCTCTGGTAACGGAAACAGGATTTGACAGAAAGAATCTGTTTTACAAAGTCAGCACTCCAAAAGACAAATTCGCTGCGGTAATGGAATATCTTACCGCACATCCCACAGAAAGCGGGATTATTTACTGCCTGACAAGAAAGTCAGTCGAAGAAGTCTGTCAAAAGCTTGCTGCAAGAGGCATTGCGGCGACGAGGTACCACGCCGGACTTTCCGACGGCGAAAGGCGGAAAAATCAGGACGATTTTCTCTATGACGCAGCGCCTGTTATGGTGGCGACAAATGCATTCGGAATGGGAATTGACAAATCAAATGTGCGGTTTGTAATCCACTACAATATGCCGAAAAATATTGAGAGTTACTATCAGGAAGCAGGAAGGGCCGGACGTGACGGTGAAGAAGCCAACTGTATTTTGCTTTATGCACCTCAGGATGTAGTGATGAATCAGTTTTTGATTGATCATGAGACGGGAAATGAAGAGCTGACAGAAGAAGAGAGAAAACTGGTAAAAGAAAGAGACAAAGAACGTTTAAAGCAAATGGCTTTTTACTGTACGACAAATGAATGTTTAAGAGATTTTATTCTGCGTTACTTTGGGGAATATACGACAAATTACTGCGGTAAGTGCTCCAATTGCCTGACGGAATTTGAAGATGTTGATGTAACAAAAACAGCACAGGCCATCGTAAAATGCGTAAACAGCTGCGGGCAGAGATTTGGCATGACAGTCATTACGGATACGCTGCGGGGAAGCAAGTCTGAAAAGCTCAGGCAGAACGGCATGATACAAAACAGCTGTTTTGGGCTGTTAAGCGATGTCCCCGTCTACCGTATCCGCCAGGTGATGCAGTTTTTAAACCGCTGCGGATATATTCTGGTAACGGATGAAAAATATCCGGTTGTCAGGCTGACAGAAAAGAGATCGGAAGAGCACACGTCTGAACTCCA
>CAOKHR010000303.1 GCA_948468325.1 uncultured Lachnospiraceae bacterium
AAGTTTGTTGTTTTTAATTTTACCTCTTGACAAAAGTCACTTCATAACGGAGGTATTTTTATGTTAGAAAAATGGAAACAACGGGCAATTAAAATGAATCTCAAAAAAGCAGTTATTTTCTTTCTTATCACAAGTTTTGCTGCGGCGATTGGATTTTCTGCAGTTTTGTACAGTAATTTTCATGGCAGAATTTTCGAATGGGAGCAGTTTGCAGAAGAATATAAAAGGCTGAATATGTCTGCGGGAGATCTTGCGCTTATCGCAGGCTGCGGTATAATAGGGATAATAATAGGCATCTGGTACTGGCTGCTTGTTTTGGCTTGTGTATACCGTAAATCTTACCGTATGGGCGTAAATACTGCATTTTGGACGTTCGCGGCGCTGATTTTCAATCTGGCGGCGCTGGCGGTTCTTTATCTGTATGCCATGCTGAAAGGAACCTGTACGAATTGCGGCAGAGTAAGAAGCGGCAGCGGAAAGTTCTGTGACAGGTGCGGCAATCTTTTGAAGAAAGAATGCCCGCAGTGCAGGCAGGCATTGGATATATCATCCGCCTACTGCAGCAATTGCGGCAAAAAGCTGGATGAAAAAGAGAGCTGAGGAGATAAGTAAAAGAAGTATGCACAAGGGAATGGAATCGTGACGACTGCTTTCCCCACTGCAGATTTCAGGGGGTTACGGTATGGGAAAGCAGACAGTAAAGAAGCGGATTTTTAAATCCAATGCATTGATGGTGGTGGTGACGCTTTTTATTCTTCTGGTAATCAATGCGTTTGTCATTAAA
The DNA here is from genome assembly GCA_948468325.1 of uncultured Lachnospiraceae bacterium. Taxonomy (GTDB): domain Bacteria; phylum Bacillota; class Clostridia; order Lachnospirales; family Lachnospiraceae; genus Roseburia_B. The sequence goes on from CAOKHR010000303.1 coordinate 785, forward strand.
GTGTATTCCGAGTCCATAGAACATGAGCTTGAGGATTCCATAGAGGGCATGGCAGACAGAAAAGGTCTGGAGGAGCTGCTGGAAAGGTATACTATCCGCAGAAATGAATTTATCCTGTTATTTTTGGCCGACGGGATCCTATGCATTGCGGTGCTGGTAATGGTTAGCCAGATTTTTACAAAAAAACTGGTAAGTCATATTATGAAGCCTTTGGACGCCCTGGAGGACGGGGCAGAAAGGATCCGAAAGAATGATTTAATGCAGGATATTGTGTATTCAGGGGATGCTGAGTTTGAAAATGTATGCCGTACGTTTAATGAAATGCGCGGGGCGATTTTGGCAGGGAAGGAAAAGAACCGGAAGTACGAACAGGCAAGAACGGATATGATTGCAGGCATTTCCCATGATTTAAGGACTCCGCTTACTGCAATCCGGGGGGACGATTAAAGGGCTGCTGGACGGCGTTGCATCCACGCCGGAGCGTCAGAAAAAATTTCTTGAGACGGCTTACCGAAGGACGAAAGATATGGATTTACTGCTGAACCAGCTGTTTTATCTTTCCAGGCTGGAAACCGGAAATATGCCGTTGGATTTTAAGACCATAGATATATGTGAATTTATCAGAAATTATGTAAAAGGAAAGCAGGAACTTTTTGAGAGCGGGCAGGCAGAGATTGCTGCGGATATAGAGGAAAATACAGGATATGTGTCTGTGGATCCGGCGCAGTTTCAGAGAATTTTTGATAATCTTTTGGAAAACAGCAGGAAGTATGGAAGTGTGACGCCGCTGAAAATAAAAATCAGTCTGAAAAAAAACAAAAAAGGATTTTGCATCTGCTTTTCGGATAATGGCGTGGGCGTACCGGAAGAAAAAATACCCTATATTTTTGATGAATTTTACCGTGGCGATGAATCCAGAAATAAAAAGGAAGGAAACGGGCTGGGACTGTATATTGTCCGGTATCTGACAGAAGCAATGGGCGGCAGCGTTTGGGCGGAGAATGCAGGCGGGCTCGCGGTTTATCTGGAGTTTGGGGAAGGAGAATGATAAGGATGTCTGGCGGAAGGCGTATATTGATTGTAGAAGATGATGAAGATATTAGTATGGTGGAGGAAGCATATATGGAAGCGGCGGGATTTCAGACAGTGATTGCTGCGGACGGCGCAGTAGTTTTTGGCCTGCTCGAAGAAGAACAGTTTGACCTGATTCTGCTTGATTTAATGCTTCCGGGGAAAAGCGGTTATGAGATATGCAGGGAAATCCGCGGCAAGGTGGACATCCCGATCCTTATGGTAACGGCAAGGACGGAATCAGTAGATAAGATCCGGGGGCTTGGGCTGGGTGCGGATGATTATATTGCAAAACCTTTTGATCCGGCGGAATTAGTGGCGAGGGTCAATGCAAATTTAAGGCAGTATGACCGTATGATGCAGAAATTACCGGAAGAAAAAGAAAAGCAGCCGGAGGAGATACGGACTCACGATTTGCGCATTCTTGTCAACAGCTGGAATGTTTATAAAGGGGACAAAGAAATCAAATTTCCCAATCGGGAATTTGAAATACTTAAATTTCTTGCCATGAATCCGAATATTGTATTTTCAAAGGAACAGCTCTTTGAAAAAATATGGGGATATGATTATGTGGGAGACAGTGCTACCGTGATGGTACACATCAATCGTATCCGGGAGAAAATTGAAGACGACAGCAGGAGCCCTAAAATTTTGGAAACTGTGTGGGGAGCGGGGTATCGTTTTAACAAATAGTGGGAGATGATTGGTATGTGGATGTTTTATGCAATAGGTTCCGCTTTTTTTGCGGGAATTACGGCAATACTGGCAAAATGCGGAATCCGGAAAACGGATTCCGATGTTGCGACAGCAATCAGGACAATTATAGTGCTGCTGTTTTCCTGGCTTATGGTGCTGATTACGGGAACATGGACGGAAATTACCAGGATAGACGGGAAAACGCTGCTGTTCCTTGTCTTGTCAGGTCTGGCAACCGGTGCGTCATGGCTGTGCTATTTTCATGCGCTGCAAAAAGGAGATATAAATAAAGTTGTACCGATTGATAAGTCCAGTACGGTGCTTACGATTTTGCTTGCGCTTATTTTTCTGCATGAAGGACTTACATGGGGAAAGGCTGCGTCCATTCTTCTCATTTGCGCAGGAACATTGCTGATGGTATCCTCAGAATTGCCGAATGGCAAAAAGGTATCCTTTAGGGTATCCTCAGAATTGCCGAATGGCAAAAAGGTATCCTTTAGGGTATCCTCAGAA
>CAOKHR010000304.1 GCA_948468325.1 uncultured Lachnospiraceae bacterium
TTCCGGCAGTTTAAGCAGTAATATTGCACAGAGAACGCAATTTTTCGGAATGATGCGGTGTATTGGCATGAGCAGGCATCAGGTGGTTCGTTTTGTAAGAATGGAAGCACTGAACTGGTGTAAGACGGCAATTCCGGCAGGAGTCATATTAGGAACAGCGGCTTCGTGGGCGTTATGTGCTTTGCTGCGGTATTTTGTCAGAGGTGATTTTTCGGATATACCTGTCTTTGGCATTAGTGCAGTCGGAATAATAAGCGGTGCTCTGACAGGTATTCTGACAGTACTGATCGCAGCACGTTCTCCGGCAAAACGGGCGGCAAAGGTGTCTCCTGCAGCGGCGGTATCCGGCAGCATGAACAACACAAAAAATGTAAGCCATGGGGTAAATACGCATTGCTTTAAAATCGAAACGGCTCTGGGCATTTCCCATGCAGTATCAGCCAAAAAGAATTTGTGCCTTATGGCCGGTTCTTTCGCACTTAGTATTATTCTGTTTCTTTGTTTTTCTGTATTGGTGACGCTGCTGAACTGTGTAATGCCGGCAAAACAGCATTCTCCGGATGTAAGTATTTCGGGCAGAGATCCGGCAAATACCATAGAACATGAGCTGGCAGACCAAATCAGTGGAATGTCAGGTGTAAAATGTGCTTTTGGCAGGATGAACAAGACAGATATTCCGGCGGAATTTTCCGTAGAGGCACAGCAGAATACGGTTGATCTTATTTCTTATGACGATCTCCAGCTTGACTGGCTTTCCGGAGATAATGATTTAAGAAAGGGCAGCGATTTGTCAAAAGTATATGGGGACAGTAATTATGTGCTCGGCATCTGGGACCAGAAGAATCCGCTTAAGCAGGGAGATAAGATACAGCTGTGCGGCACCGAAGTAGAAATTGCCGGCATGCTGAAATACAGTCCGTTTTCAGGAAGCGGAAGCACAGGCGGAAAAATTATTCTCATTTGCTCAAACGAAACATTTACGCGGCTGACAGGAGAAGACGGTTATACGGTTGTTGACGTACAGGTTACAAAGGACGCGTCAAATGCAGATGTAGCCGCTATTTATAATCTGGTGAGGGAAAAGTATGAATTTAAAGACAGACGGCAGGAAGCAGACAGGAGCACTTCACTGGCATTTAGCTTTTGTATTTATGGTTTCCTGTTTATTATTGCTTTAATTACCATGCTGAATATTGTCAACAGCGTATCTATGAGCGTATCTGCAAGAGTCAGACAATACGGGTCTATGCGGGCGGCAGGCATGGACGGGCGGCAGCTTACTAAGATGATTGCTGCCGAGGCATTTGTTTATGCATTTACCGGCTGTGTAGTCGGCTGTGTGATAGGATTCCCGCTTCATAAGCTGATGTATGATACACTGGTTACAACGCATTTTGCCTACATGATCTGGAGTGTGCCTGTGCAGCTGATGCTTATTATAGTACTGTTTGTTTTTGCAGCAGCGGCCGCAGCAGTCTGGGCTCCGGCAAAACGGATGAAACGTATGGAAGTGACAGAAACAATTAATGAATTGTAAAAAAAGACTATTTCATTATCCTTCTTTGTTTGGTAATATGTTTGCAGCAGCAATGATGCGTTGGCAGAAATAATGATTTGGAACAGGAGGAAGCATATGAAACCACAGCTTGAATTTAAAAAAAGGAGCATAAGAGCAGCCAGTCCTGGAGAGACGGGCAGTGTGCCGGATTTGCTTGGAGAATTAATTCTTCAGAATCAGCTGGAGTTTAATCTGGGAGAAGAGGATGAGATATATGAAGGCTACGGGCGCAGGCCAAACGCCTATCCCTACAGACAATATAACAGCTATACAAGAAAGATTTCCGAAAGGGAAATTCAGACAGCCGTACTGGAGAATGATTTTTTGAAAGCAGTGTTTCTTCCGGAGTACGGAGGCAGGCTCTGGGAATTATGGGACAAAAAATCAGGCAGAAATCTGCTGTATACCAATGATGTGCTTTTGTTTGCAAATCTGGCCGTACGGAACGCATGGTTTTCCGGCGGGGCAGAATGGAATATTGGCGTTATCGGACATTCGCCGCTTACGACGGAGCTTCTGTATACGGCAGTAACGGAGACAGAACAAAAGGCTCCTGTACTTCGGATGTATGAATATGAAAGAATTCGGGGCGTTTCATATCAGATGGATTTCTGGCTGGAAGAAGACAGCAGGTTTTTAAATTGCAGAATGCGTATTGCAAACGAAAGCAAAGAAGTAATTCCCATGTACTGGTGGAGCAATATTGCAGTGGAAGAATATGACGGCGGAAGAATCATTGTACCGGCACAGGAAGCGTTTACTTACGCAGAAGGAACGATTATAAAGGTTCCTCTTCCGGTTGTAAAAGGCGTCGATATTACAGATTATAAAAAGATTGTAAAATCAACGGATTATTTTTTTGACATACCAAAGAAAAGTCCCAAATATATTGCAAACGTAGACCGGACAGGATATGGCCTGCTGCATTTGTCCACGGCAAGATTAAAAAGCCGCAAACTGTTCTCCTGGGGCAGCAGTGATGCGTCCGACCACTGGCAGGAATTTTTGACAGATCAGGCCGGACGTTATATCGAAATACAGGCCGGACTCGGAAAAACCCAGTATGGATGCCTTCCGATGGCGCCTCATACGGCATGGGAATGGATGGAACAATACGGTGCAGTGCAGGTTCCGGAGGATATTTTAAAGCAGGAGCATGCGAAGCGGGCGGAATATGTTACAGCAAAACTCTGCAATCGTAATGCATGGGATTGTCTGGAAGAAAAGCTGGTAAAAACAAAGCCTATGGCAAGAAAAAAAGCAGAGCTTGTGTTTGCCGGAAGCGGATACGGAGCATTAAAAGAGCAGGGAGAGCTTACAAAGCATCTGCAATTTACGATAAAAGAAGATTCCTTAAAAAAATGGCAGAATTTTTTTGCGACCTCTGTACTGCATTGTCCGCCGCCGTCGCAAAGGCCGGACGAGTTTTTGATTGATGAAACAAATGCGGCATTTTTAAAAAAAAGCCTGAAAAAGAATAACAGGGAAAACTGG
>CAOKHR010000305.1 GCA_948468325.1 uncultured Lachnospiraceae bacterium
ATACTCCTCCTTTTTACTGCCTTATTATGTAGTATTTATTACTATGTATTATTTTATTCAATACTACTACTTATAGTTTGTTATGTCAATCCCGTAGTATCATCTGACAAAATCAAAAAACCTGCCCATACTGTCAGGCAGGTTTTCTCTTATTTAAAAGGCTCAATTCTAAAAAGCTCCTGTGCATTTTTCCTCGTCGTCTCTTCTACTTCTTCCACCGAAACTCCTTTTAGTTCGGCAATCTTTTCCGCTACAAATATCAGTTTTCCTGAATCATTCCGTTTCCCGCGATAAGGCTCCGGCGCCATATATGGTGCATCCGTCTCCAGCAGAATTCTAGTCAGCGGAATCTGCTCTGCCGTTTCTTTTAGCTTTTTCGCATTTTTAAAAGTAACAACACCGCCTACACCAATATAATATCCCATCTTTACAAACTCTTTTGCCATCTCGGGCGAATAGGAATAGCAATGGACGACTCCCGCTATTTCTTCGGCATGAATACTCTGCATAATTTTCATCGTATCTTCAGCTGCATCTCTGGAATGTATGATAACCGGAAGACTGCACTCCCTTGCCAGCTCCATCTGGCGCATAAACCAGTACTTTTGTTTTTCCTGTGCCGTTTTATCTTTTTCCCAGTAATAATCTAGGCCAATTTCTCCGACAGCAGCCACTTTCGGATGTTCTGTCTGCTTTTTGAGCCAGAGCCAGTTTTCCTCATTCAATTCATCCACATCACTTGGATGTACGCCTGCGGCTGCATAAACCTGTGCATACTTTTCGGCCAGAGCAATTGTTGTTTTTGTACTTTCTATGGATACTCCTACATTCATAATAGTGCAAATTCTGCCGCTCAATAATTCCTGAATCAGTAAATCTCTGTCTTTATCAAATTTTTCATCGTCATAATGCGCATGTGACTCAAATATCATTCTCCTTCACCCTTTCTATAATAAAAAACCGCCAGCTGGGTTCTGTCTCTTAATTCTAATTTTTCTAATATAACGCTGACATAGTTCCGTACGGTTCCTTCGCTTAAATATAATTTTTCGGCAATCTCTTTGTTGCTTAATCCCAAAGCAACTTCTTCAATAATTTTCTGCTCCTTTTCGCTGATTTTATACCTCTTATAGTCTAATGAAGCGGAACTGTTATTCATAAGTCCGGATATTTTCCCTGCAATATTGCCGCAAAATACGGTCTGCCCTCCATAAACCGCTTTTATCGCGGGAATAATTCCCTCATAATCCTGTTTTAAAATATATCCTCTTACACCCATGCGAAGTGCTTTTATAATATATTCATCGTCAGAAAAAGTCGTTAAAAGAAGAATTTTGGCCTGCGGATCTGAAAATAAAATCCGCTCACCGGCTTTGAGACCGGACATTTTCTCCATTCTAATATCCATTAAAAGCACATCCGGCTTTTCCGATTCGTATAATAGAACTGCCTCCTCGCCGCTGCTTCCCAAACCGACGACTGTAATCTCTTCATCTGACTCTAAAATTGTTTTTAAAGACATCGCCACTAAAGTATCATCATCCACAACTGCTACCCGCATAAAATTTCCTCCGTTTTTGGAATCGTCATAAAAATACCAAATCCCTTTTCTGTATGAATCCGGAAAGTGCCTCCTAATGCATCCGAACGTTCCTTCATATTCTGCAGTCCGATACCGGAGCCCTGCCTTATTTTAATATCTGTTCCGTTATCTTCGATGGATAACCGGTAAAAACCGGGATGCTCCCGAAAACTAATCTGCACTTTATTGCCGCTGCTGTGTTTTAAAATATTGGAAACTGCTTCTTTCGTCGTGGCAATCAGGCAGTATTTTACTCTTCTTGGAATATTCTCTGACATATCATACTCTAATTTTACCTCGTATTCCTCCTGCATCGGCTCTAAAATTTCCCTGACCGACTGCTCCAAAACGATTGAATCATCATGAAGATCATGCACGCTTTTACGGATACTGGTCATCGCCTCATCCAGCGTATCTTTCATATGCAGAAGCTGATTATGCACGGCCCCTTCTTTTTCTGTCGTCAAAAGCGCCCCTGTCATTAAAATAGAACGGGACAGCATATGCCCCACATTATCATGGATTTCTCTGGCAATCCGGTTGCGCTCCTTTAAAGTTGCCAGATGAATCTCATAGTCCTGTTTTTCCAGAAGATGCCTGTTCTTTTCTTTCAGCATCAGATTCCGCTCCATTCCATCGTCCCGAATGCGAATCAATTCTCCGGAAATTCTTTCATTCTTTGCTGTTTTATATGCAAGTACCGCAGAAAGAGCCATCGTAATCAGCCAAAAGGAAATGTGTTTTGGATCTTGCGGAAGGTTTTGCAGAAAAAGCAGTAAAAACAGTACCGCCGGAATATAACTTCTGCAGTAAACCATATCATACAAAACCACCGGAAAAAACAATAGTATTTCCGGATTTAGCAATGAAACAAGGAAAAAAGCTGCAAACAATACATAAAAAAATCTTTTTTCTTCTATATAAATACTAAGTGCTGCCGCTATGACTGCTTCTAACAGCGTAACCACTGACTGCTCTGTTTCCCCTGCGGCTAAAAGCAAAAACACGCCAAATCCCAGCAGGAGCAATTTATCCGCCATTTTATCCATCCCTTTGTCCTCCGTAAGTTTTATTATATCAAAAAAGCTATGACATTTGTCACATGAATCCATGATTTTTTTCACTTCCTCTTTTTTCCCTGACTCTGTATAGTAAAATCAGAAAAATCAGAAAGGATGATTCCATGAGTACATCAGTCATTAAAATTGAAAACCTTGTAAAACGCTACAAAGACCTCATCGCTTTAGACCACTTTCATATAGAAATCAAAGAAGGGGAGATTTTCGGCCTCTTAGGTCCAAACGGCTCCGGCAAGACAACGGCAATCAACTGCATATTGTCCCTGCTGTCTTTTAATAAAGGCACAATTGAGGTCTTCGGACAGACCATGCGTCCGGACAGCTATGATATAAAACGCCAGATTGGAATTGTTATGCAAAACGTCGCTG
>CAOKHR010000306.1 GCA_948468325.1 uncultured Lachnospiraceae bacterium
GACTGTAAATCTGCTGCAAATTGCTTCGGTGGTTCGAATCCACCTCTGCCCATTTACATATATTTCAATATGTTTCTTAAATGCCCGCGTGGCGGAACTGGCAGACGCGCAGGACTTAAAATCCTGTTGTAGCGATACAGTACCGGTTCGATTCCGGTCGCGGGCATTTATTTTTTTCTTCTTTTTTTAAATTTCTGTAATGTCTTTTACTCCCATAAGTACTCTTTAGCCGCGGGCAGCCAATCTTTAGAAAATGAATTGAAAAACCGATAGTGATATGTTAGACTAAAAAACAACAGAATCCGGAGATAAAGGAGGTTTGCAGATGGAAGGATACAAACAGGAATTTATTGATTTTATGGTAGAAAGCAATGTTTTGAAATTCGGAGAATTTACTTTAAAAAGCGGCAGAAAATCTCCGTTTTTTATGAATGCGGGAGCTTATGTGACAGGAAGCCAGCTGATGCGGCTTGGAGAATATTATGCAAAAGCAATACACGATAATTACGGACTGGATTTCGACGTTTTGTTCGGACCGGCCTATAAGGGGATTCCTCTCTGCGTAACGGCTTGTATTGCATTTTCTAAACTATACGGAAAAGAAATACGGTATTGTTCTAACCGGAAAGAAGTAAAAGACCATGGCGATACGGGGATTTTACTTGGAAGCAAATTAAAAGACGGCGACAGAGTCGTAATTATTGAAGATGTTACAACTTCCGGAAAATCAATTGAGGAGACGTTCCCGATTTTAAAGGCGCAGGGAGAGGTTGAGATTGTCGGACTGATGGTATCCTTAAACCGTATGGAAGTCGGCCTTGGAGGAAAAATCAGTGCACTGGACGAGATTTATGAAAAGTATGGATTCCGGGCAAATGCAATTGTTACTATGGAGGAGGTAGTCGGTTATCTTTACAATCGTCCCTGCCACGGTGAAATTTTGATTAATGATACATTAAAAGCGGCAATTGATGAATACTATAAAGAGTATGGAGTAAGATAATGGAATCAATCTAAGGAGAGGATTTTGGAAGAAAAAAGGAAAAAGAAAGCAATTCGGATATTGGAAATTCTCTTATTCGCAGTTTATCTGGTAATGTTGTGTTATTTTTTGTTTATTGCCGACAGAGTAGGAAGGACGTATGCGGAACGCGCCTATCACTATAATCTGGTGCCGCTAAAGGAAATCAGGCGGTTTTGGGAGTACCGCCATATTTTGGATTTCTGGTCGGTAATTTTAAATCTGGTTGGAAATGTAGTCGCGTTTATTACTTTTGGATTATTTCTTCCAAGACTGTTTCAAAGATGCAGAAAGTTTCTTTTAACCATGCTTTTTTGTTTTGAATTCAGCCTCTGTGTGGAAGTAATCCAGCTTATGTGGAAAGTCGGAAGCTTTGATGTAGACGATATTCTGCTGAATACATTGGGAGGCATACTGGGATTTTTTATTTATAAAATTTCCGGCTGGCTGACAGGAGGAAGGCATGAAAAAGAGAAATCATTATAAATTTACGAAGAAAAAACATTCAAAGAGAGGGATGCTGGCCTGCGCTTTAGCGGCGGCATCCATCTTTGCACTGGTCTATATGGCGCTTTTGTCTTTCTGGCAGAAGGGAAACGGAAGCGTATATCTGGGAAGTGCAGGAATACTGGCGCTGGCAGTTGCGTTAACTGCATTTATACAGGCAGTCAAAAGTATCAGGGAAGATGATACATTCCGCGGTATTCCGATTGCATCCATAATACTCTCTGTGCTGGCCGCGGGAGCGTGGATTGCAGTGTATACGGCGGGATTTGTTTTATAGAGGAGGGAGCACATGGAACAATTAGAACGGCAGATGGAATTTTTGCTGGAAATTGACAAGCAAAAGGAGATTGGACGGCAGACTTATCTGGCAGACGGAAGCAGAAAAGAGAAAGATGCGGAACATGCATGGCATATGGCGGTTATGGCATTTCTGCTTGAAGATTATGCAAACGAAAAGATTGATTTGTTAAAGACAATAAAAATGATACTTCTGCACGATGTAGTTGAAATTGACGCCGGAGACACCTATGCCTATGACACACAGGGGAATCAGACAAAACGGATAAGAGAGCAGAAAGCCGCAGACAGGATTTACGGGATGCTGCCCGAAGAGCAGAAAGCCGAATACCGTGCGCTCTGGGAAGAATTTGAGGCAATGGAAACGCCCGAATCAAAATTTGCCAACACACTGGATAAAGTGCAGCCGGTGCTTTTGAATCATGCATCCGGCGGAAAATCCTGGCGGGAGCATGGCGTAAAAAAATCCCAGATTATAGAGCGAAACAAAAAAACGCATGAAGGAAGCGAAGTTTTGTGGGAATATATTCAGAAACTGATAGAAGAGAATACAAAAAAGGGAAATATAGCGGAGTAAAATCATGGGATATAAAGAGATTTTTCAGGAATCGAACGAAGAGGTCAGGGAGCGCTATGCGCTGGTCATAGAGCGGATTGCATCTATTTGCGGCAGAGAAAATAATTTAGAAAAAGGCGGCGTGGAAGCCGCGGAAAAATATCAGGATTATTTTGTTCATGTGGCCAAATATATCTGCCGCGCAGATGAGATTCTGCGCCAGGAAGAGAAAGGCGTTTTAAGCAGCCGTACATTAGACGAATGCCAAAAGACGAATGATGCCCTTTATGCAGAAGTTCTGCCCGAAAATTATGAGCAGAGCTATTTAAATCCCAGGGCAGCCGTCCGTATGCTGGGAGAGCCGTTCGGACAGCTTCTTTGTTTTTTATATACGGAGCTTTTGGCAATGACGTCATATGCATTTGAGGGAAGAAAGATGCATATGACAATTCTTTGCGAGCTGTTCGTGGAAATATATAATTGTTTTGAGGCCGGGGAGGAGCCGCAGCAAAAGGAAATCGAACATATTCTGTACTGGTTTTTCCATGATTACAGCGAAGTGTTTTCGGAAGATAAAGTGCGTGATATGGTAGATCCGGAATATGATATTTTTACCGGAGATCGGAAGAGCACACGTCT
>CAOKHR010000307.1 GCA_948468325.1 uncultured Lachnospiraceae bacterium
GCAATGACGGCATTTATTACATATGCAATGCTGATTGTTATGGGTTTTTTAATGCTGACAATGATTTCCATTATGCTGCCGAGGGCAGGAGTTGCGGCAGACCGTATTCAGGAAGTCCTTGATACGGAAACGACGATTACGGACGGAGAGCATGCAGTAACAGATGCTCCGGAAGATGCAGACGTCCGCTTTGACCATGTAAGCTTTAAATATCCGGACGGCTGTGAAAATGTTCTGACAGATATTGATTTTATTGCAAAACCGGGGCAGACAACGGCAATTATCGGAAGTACCGGATGCGGAAAATCAACACTGGTGAAATTGATTCCGAGGTTTTTTGATGTTACGGAAGGAACGGTTTCTCTTGGAGGAACAGACGTCAGAGAGCTGTCAATTGATACCTTAAGGGCACAGATTGGATATGTCCCGCAGAAAGCTGTTTTATTTTCGGGAGACATTCGTTCGAATATTGCTTACGGCGCGCCGGATGTGTCAGAGGATGATATTGCTGAAGCCGCATCCATAGCGCAGGCAGCAGATTTTATTGAGGAAAAAGCAGATAAATATGACAGTGCCATTTCCCAGGGCGGAACGAACGTTTCCGGCGGCCAGAAACAGCGTTTATCCATTGCAAGGGCGATTGCAAGGCATCCGAAAGTTTATATATTCGATGACAGCTTTTCTGCGCTTGACTTTAAAACAGATACGGCGCTTAGAAAGGCGCTTGCAGAGAAAACAAAAGATTCTACGGTAATCATTGTTGCGCAGCGTGTCAGTACCATTTTGAATGCAGATCAGATTATTGTATTAGAAGACGGAAAAATGATCGGCAAAGGAACCCATAAAGAGCTGGTAGAAAACTGCGAAGAGTATAAACTGATTGCGCAGTCACAGCTTTCGGAAGAAGAGTTTCTTGCAAGCATCAGCAAAAAGGGGGAATGTTAAATGCCGCCAATGGGAGGAAGAGGAAAGCGGAATCCGACCGCAAAAGCAAAGGATTTTAAAGGAACTGTTAAGAAAATCATTCATTATCTGGGCGGATATAAAATCGGGGTTATCGCAGTTATGATTTGCGCCTGCTTAAGCGCCGTTTTCAATATTGTAAGCCCTAAAATTTTAGGAAAAGCAACAACAGCCTTATCGGAAGGAATGATGGGAAAAATTACGGGAACGGGAGGAATCGACTTTTCCTATATCGGAAAGATTCTGATTATCGTTTTATGTCTGTACGGGGTGAGCTGCGGCTTTAACCTGATTCAGGGCCTTGTGATGTCAACCATAACACAGAAGCTCTGCTATAAGCTTCGTAAAGAGCTGACCGAAAAAATCAACCGCATGCCGATGAAGTATTTTGAAAGCAGAACAAACGGTGAAGTGCTTTCCCGTATTACAAATGATGTAGATACTTTTGGAAACGGTTTTAACCAGAGCGTAACCCAGTTAATTACATCCGTAACGACTATGATTGGTGTTGTAGTGATGATGCTTACCATCAGCCCGCTGATGACGCTGATTACACTTCTGATTTTGCCGGTTAGTCTGGTTTTTATCAGCTTTGTAATGAAAAAATCCCAGAAATATTTTAAACAGCAGCAGGAATATCTGGGACATGTCAATGGTCAGGTAGAGGAAAATTATGCAGGACATCTGGTAGTAAAAGCTTTCGGAAAAGAAAGAGATGTAATTGATAAGTTTGGACGTACCAACCATGTACTTTTTGAATCGGCATGGAAATCACAGTTTTTGTCGGGCCTGATGATGCCGGTGATGCAGTTTGTCGGCAATCTCGGATATGTAGGCGTGGCAATTTCGGGTGCGTTTCTTGCTATTAAAGGAACAATCCAGATTGGTGATATTCAGGCATTTATTACTTATGTAAAGAATTTTACGCAGCCGATGCAGCAGCTGGCGCAGGTGACAAATATGATGCAGTCTATGGTTGCGGCCGTGGAACGTGTATTTGAATTTCTTGAAGAAGAAGAGGAAGACCAGACGACGGAACATGCCGTGCCTGCCGGCCATATAAAAGGTATTGTAGATTTTAAGCATGTACAGTTTGGCTATCGGAAAGACCAGATGATTATCCGGAATTTTAATGCACATGTAAAACAGGGACAGCAGATTGCAATTGTCGGGCCGACCGGTGCGGGCAAAACGACTATGGTAAAACTGCTTATGCGTTTTTATGATGTAAATCATGGTGCAATTGAACTGGACGGACACAATCTGAAAGAATATAACCGCAATGAGCTGCGCAATGCGTTCGGCATGGTGCTTCAGGACACCTGGCTGTTTAAGGGAAGTATTATGGAGAATATCCGTTACGGCCGTCTGGAGGCTGCGGATGAAGAAGTCATTCAGGCTGCAAAGTCGGCGCATGCAGATCATTTTATCCGTACGCTTCCGGGAGGATATGAGTTTGAGCTGAATGAAGATGCGACGAATGTGTCTGCCGGGCAAAGACAGCTGATTACAATTGCAAGGGCAATTCTTGCAGATAATCCGGTGCTTATTTTAGACGAAGCCACATCTTCGGTAGATACCAGAACAGAACACAGAATCCAGAAAGCCATGGATAACCTTATGAAAGGCAGAACAAGTTTCGTAATTGCCCACAGGCTAAGTACAATTCGGGGCGCGGATCTGATTCTCGTTATGAAAGACGGCGATATTATTGAGCAGGGAAATCATGAAGAATTGATGAGGCAGCAGGGCTTTTATGCAGATTTGTACAACGCACAGTTTGCATAGACAAAAAAACGTTGACATAATCCTGTTGCGAAATCTATAATAAATACGCGAAAAAGTAAAAAACGCAGTCTGGAAAGGGGAAATTTCATGGCATTAGTAAAAAAGCCCGTGACAGGGATGAAAGATATATTACCGGAAGAAATGCAGATTCGTGATTATGTAATCAGCGTAATCAAAGACACTTACCGCAGCTTTGGATTTACGCCGATTGAAACCCCCTGTATGGAGAATATCGCAAATTTATGCA
>CAOKHR010000308.1 GCA_948468325.1 uncultured Lachnospiraceae bacterium
TCCATCTTCTACATTTAAAAACGTATCCCTGTATACAGAAAGCAGTTTTACTTTTTTGGTATCATTATTGATACTTGCAATCATAATACAGTCACTGTTGCCGGAATCATATTTCCCTGTATCACGGTTATCAATGCCAAATAATGCAATATTCGTATATCCTTTTAACACTTCTGCTGTCTCAGAATCCAGTTCAATATTAACGTCTTCCTCTTTAAATTCTCCTTCGGGCTCCTGATTTATCTCACCCATACGGGAATAAACAAACAATCCTACCAGCAAAGCAGCCAGGACAACAATCTCAACCACAAATAATATAATTTTGTTTTTCTTTTTTTTCTTTTTTCTTCCTGTACTCATTTCAACTCCATTCTTTCAGGTTATTGCCCTGAATATATAGTATTTGACAAACAATTCCAATAATATAACTTTTTTTTGTTTCTGTCAATCTCCCAATCTCGAAAGGAATTGTGTATATTGCACAAAAATTTTTAATTTTTCCATAATTTTTTCTGCTTGGAAAGAGCCCGTAAAAGCCGCAGACGCCTGCCAAGCATTTGAAAAAATGTCCCATGGGAAAAATCAGACACATTCGCATCATGGCGCCGGTAGAACAACAGCTGTTTCCCGATAAAAACGCTGTTTCCGCCTCTCATGTCATTGATTATGCCAATCCACTGGTCGTGCATCTCAATTTTTTCCGGAATAGGCAGCACATAAAGCAGCAGGCTTTTCTCAAAAGCCATGCAGCAGCCCATATAACGGTTTTTCAGCAAATTGTTCAAAAATCCCGGTTTTGAACCACGATATGAAAAAAAAGAAGGCATGCGCGTTTCCGTCAGGTCTTCATTCATTACCTGCGCATCATGGCAGACCAGCCTGCATCCGTTCTGACCCAGATATTTCATAACTTCACAAACTTTATTGTCTGTCCAGACATCATCCTGGTCCGCCAGAAAAATATACTGGCCGCGGCAGTATTTTAATGCCATGCCAATATTCTGCTTAATTCCCTTTCCCGGTCCTTTCAATATTTTTACGGGAATTTCTCCGTTTTGATACGCTTTTAGCAAACTAAGCGTATCATCCGAAGAACCGTCATCTGAAACTACAATCTCATCACGGGGAGTTAAATTTCTTAAAATGGAATCCATCTGTTCCCGTATATATCTTCCCCCATTGTACGTCGCTACTGCCACTGAGATTCTGATCTCATCCATACATTTCACTCCAGAAATATTTTTTCATAAGTCTCTGCAATCTGCTCATGCCTGTAATCGGAAAGAATTCTTTGCTTTGCTTTCGCACCCCAGTCTTTTCTTAATTTCTCATCAAATTTTGCTGTCTTTTCAATCAGGGCAGAGAGATTTCCATTCTCTTTTGTCCAGTATAAAGCGGCTTTTTCTCCCACTTCCCGGTTAAACCCCACATCGAAAAGAAGATTCACATCGGTACTCCCCAATGCTTCCAGCAAAGAAGGATTCGTCCCGCCGACTTCATGCCCGTGCAGATAGGCAAATGCATTTTCCCTGATTTTTTTTAACAGTTCTTCCTCGTACACTGTCTGGCAGAATACAATCCGCTTATCATTTTCAAAACCTGTTATATTTTTTAATTTCTGATAAAAAGCATTTTCTTCCACATTGCTGATAATTGCAAGCTTTTTATCCGTCTCTGCCTGTATAAATTCCCGAATCATTGTTTCGTAATTATTCTCCGGCACAAACCGTCCTACAATCAGATAATATGCAAACGGTTTCAGATTCCACTTCTTATACCAGCCAAGAAGCTTCGGATCGTCATCCGAAAGCCTGCTCTTTGTTACATCTGCCCCATACGCGGCAAATGTTGTTGTCGGCCTGTATTTCCGATACGTATCCTGAATATAACTTTCCATATTTTTGGAATCGCAAATCAGAAGATCCGCGTGTTTAACCATGAGTTTTTCAGAAAATTTCCAGTATTTCCGAATTGCTTTATTCCATTTTGCCCGCATCCACTCATGTCCGTCCGGATTTACAAAAAGCCTGCCTTCTGATTTTTTCAGCATGTGTTTCAAAAAGCCTGTAAAAGGCCCGATTCTGCAAGCCAGCACATAGACAACCGGCCGCTTGACTGCATACCGTTTTATATAGTTCAGACACCAGGCAAATGCCGCCAAATCGTACCAGACAGCCTTTGCCGGCCCGATACGGGGTACTTTTATCTGAAAACAATGACTTCCCTGATATTCAAATTCTCCCTTTTGATCTGCCATGCATGCCACATGGTACCGGATTTTGCTGCTTTTTGTATATCTTGTCAGCTGTTCTACAAATGTCTCAAATCCACCGTATTTCGCCGGAATACCCTTGCTTCCGATAATAAATATATCCTGCATTTCTTTCTCCTGTTTCTTTTATTCCTGCGGAGATTTCATCGCATATGTGTGATTCTCTATTAAACTCAAATTGCAGTTATAACAGGGATCCGGATGCTTAAGCTTCTGCTTCCATTTTTCATAAAAAGCCGTCTCCTGTTCTGCAAAATTGTCTTTGTCCAAATTACTTTTATGCGAAACTGCCGTAATTTCCGGCGTAACTGCAACACGATAACCATTCTCCTGCAGCCGGAAACAATAGTCGGCATCCCTCCGGATTCCCGTCAGAGATGTATCCACGCCTTTTAGTTTTACCAATGCGTCACGTCTTAACATAACACAGGCAAACGGCACGGCGCTGACATTCTGCGGTATGACGGCATGGAGAAAATATCCTTTGAGCTCTGCCAGAATACCGCCGCAGGAAGGAATGATCTTTCCATTCTCATCATAAATCAGGCCGCAGGAAAGTACGCGTCCTTTTGGCGTAATGATTTTTGCACCTGCAAGTCCGGTATGCTCATGCTGGCACAGCCCGAGCAGTTTTTCAAGCAGCCCGAGGGGATCTGCACTCACATCTTTTCGGATATATAATATATAATCACCCGTACACCCTTTTTCTATCCCATGATTCCCA
>CAOKHR010000309.1 GCA_948468325.1 uncultured Lachnospiraceae bacterium
GCTTTTAAATCCCGAGCTTACGGCGAGCTGGGAAAAGGGGCTTACCTATGTAGCGGAAGGAAGCATTACGGAAGAAGAATACATGGAAAAGCTGACAAAACTTATTAAAAGCCGCACCAGCGGCGTATTAAATCTCAATAACCAGTATCTTTTGCGGGAGAATTTTGAAAAGTCTGCCAGATTTTATCAGAAGTGAGTTTGTTGGGGATATGATGGAAAACCATAGGACAGCAGATATAATATTTGTACCGTCTGTCAAAATACAAGGCATAAAAACAAAGATTGTTTCATTGATTAGAGAGAATGTTTCTTTATCAGAAAATATGTTATGGCAGTTATAAATTTCAGAAAAAAGGAGATTATTATGGAACAGTGCAAAGTAAAGAATCTTTACAATTTAGAAGAAACAATTGCAGCAGAATTGCTGGAACGTGCGGAATATCCATGGGAAGTATTAAAAGGAATCAGTGATTTTATCCGTAAAATCGGGTCAACGCTTGATCCGGACAGATTTGAAAAAAAAGGAGACGACATCTGGATTGCCAAAAATGCCAAAGCAGCGCCGACTGCTTTTTTAAACGGGCCGCTGATTATTGATGAGGAGGCGGAAATCCGCCATTGTGCATTTATCCGGGGAAGCGCGATTGTAGGAAAAGGCTCTGTTGTGGGCAATTCCACAGAGCTTAAAAATGTAATTATTTTTAATTCGGTACAGGTGCCGCACTATAATTATGTGGGAGATTCTGTTTTAGGATATAAATCTCATATGGGGGCCGGTTCGATTACCTCGAATGTAAAATCCGATAAGACTTTAGTTGTTGTGAAAGATAAAGGGGAAAAAATCGAAACAGGATTAAAAAAATTCGGCGCTATGCTTGGAGATTATGTTGAAGTTGGATGCAACTCTGTATTAAATCCGGGAACAGTCGTTGGCAGACATACAAATATTTATCCGCTTTCCATGGTGCGGGGCGTGGTGCCGGCAAATTCCATTTATAAGAATAAAAATGAAGTTGTACAAAAGAAATAATGATTTCCTGCATAAAACAGGACAGACCTGTCATATATTTTAAGAAAAACAGGAGTGTTGTTTATGCGGATGGAAGATGTAAATGCACGTAAGGCTTATATACAAAATGTACGTAAATCTTTTGATTCTCCGGACAGAAAATATGAATTTGAAAGGGACTCGAAAGTAACAGGAGAAACAGAAAGAGGTTTCTCCTTTTTTAAAGTGCGTCTGTGCATTGCGGCGATAATCTTTGGAGTATACATTTTTTGTGACAGAACAAATACGGCAGTTTACCATGTTTCAACAAAAGAGATTTCGGAAAAGATTGCAAAAGATTTTGATTACAGCAGTGTAAAAGAGGAGCTTCAGCAGGTGTTACATGTCATACAGGAACAAGCAGGGCCAGATTAATTGTCAGATTTTTGTAATTTTCTGTATACAGGTTCATTCCGTGAAAAATGACAGACAGTAATTGAAAAAAAGAGAGGGTAGGATTATAATATATATATATTACTTATTGAAACGGAGGAACTATTTATGGAAAGGAAGCGAAAATTAAAAGGGTACGAAATGTTTACGAAAATAATGGCAGGTATTGTGTGCTGCTGTGTTACGATCTGTGCAATGCCTTTTGCATCAGCCGGTAAAGATTCTGTCAGGGATTCCATTCCCGGTCTGTCCGATGTCTGCCTGTATGATTCAGAAGGAAAAATCATACGCGCATTCGGTGGACAGGTTCAGGAATTTACGGAGAGCGGAGAGACAAAATGGTATTGGATCGGAGAAGATGCAGAAACTGAAGAAACCGGAGAAAATGAAGGATTTGCACCAATATATCATAACGGAATTCATCTTTACAGTTCAAAAGATTTATATAACTGGGAAGATGAAGGGATTATTTTAAAGACAATGAACGCGGAAACAGATTTTGAAGAGCCTTATTTTCAGAATTTGTACGGAGATCTTTCGGATGAAAAAAAACGGGAAGTCTTTCAGTGCCTGGACGGGAATACATCTGCCCTGACGCGTCCGAAAGTGCTTTATGACGGTGAAAAATATGTGATCTGGTTTACCATGATAGGAGGAAAAGGAGAAGCAGGTATTGCTGTTTCAGACAGCATAAAGGAACCGTTCCGTTTTTTAAAAACAACAGGAGTGGAATCCGGCGGCATAATCGGAAATCTGAATTTGTTCCGTGATACGGACAAGCATACGTCATTTACAATGTGCAATATATGAATCCGGCAAGCGGTGTTTATGGGTCAAGGATTTATTGCTCTGAGCTGAAAGAAAATGATTATACGGAATTTGCAGATGAACCCAGAAAAACATTTTTTTCCAGAGATTATAATGCGGATACACTGCCGGAGGATTATGGTACGGATTTCAGCAGCTCTGACGTAGGAACGATGTTCCGGCATGAGAATCGGTATTATATGATGAATGCCGGAGAGAACAAATATGCTGTGACAGACAGTCTGGATGAACCGTGGGAAGTAAAGCGGCTTCTGTTCTGGGATGGAACATCTGCAAGCGAGATTGACTGTAAAATTCAAAGCAGCAGCATGATTTTCACAGGAGAAGGCAAAGATCTGGAATATATACATATTGGAGATAACGGAGAATGGACGTATCCGGAGATTGGAAGGCATATATGGCTGCCGATTGTATTTATGGAAGATGAAGATAATCCCATTGCTTTGAAAAAATGCTCCGACTGGAAATTACAGGGGACGCCGTCCGGTTCGGAAGACGAAAGTGCAGATGGCAGTAAATTGCTGGAGAAGATAAAAGAATATGAACCGTTAAAAGAATCGGACCATACGGCAGCTTCTTGGGCCGGATACGCTTCTGTTCTGAATGATGCGAAAAAATTGATCGAACAGCTGGCCTCAGCGGAACAAAAAGATGTGGATGCCGCATTGGAAGCACTGCAGGCAGCCCGTGAAAGTCTGGTTACCCTGGAATCCGTCT
>CAOKHR010000310.1 GCA_948468325.1 uncultured Lachnospiraceae bacterium
GAATATCCGGAATGCACTTTTCGGATTGTACAAATATCTGCCAAAGGCGGAGTGAACATTTCAGAGGCGGCAGAAGAAATACCGTGGTATCAGGGCGGCACGCTGTTAGATGTGTTAAAGCAGACAGGCGGACAGGAAGAGGAGCAAAAGACACAGTTTTGCATGCCGGTGCAAAGAACCTGTAAAACCAGCCAGATCATAGGAGCCGCCGTGAAAAAGAGAGTCGTACAGGGAGAAGTGATTTCCGGAACGATCAGTGCCGGAGATGAAATTTTTTTGTATCCTACGGCAGGAAAGGCAAAAGTTTCCGGCATGTACCGTCTCAATAAAAAAGTAAAATCCGCGGCAAAAGGAGATCCGATCGGTATTGAGCTGGACAGGGAATTGGATGTGGCAAGAGGATATATTCTGGCAAAAGAAGATGTGCTGACGTTTACAGACCGTCTGGAGGCAGATTTATTGTGGACATTAGACAACCGTCTGACACAGGGCAGGCGTTACCGGGTAAAAATGACAACAGCAGCCGTTACGGCAGCAGTTACGAAAATCTGTTACCAGACAGATGTAAATACAGGAGAGCACAGATATGCCGAATATCTGACAAAAAATGCCCTGGCGCGCGTAGAACTCTGTTTTCCAAAACAAATGGCAGTTGCCTGCAAAAAAGACAGCCGCAGACTGGGAAGCATTCTGCTTTTTGAGAGAGAAACGGGTGCACTGGCTGCCTATGGAAATATTGTACATACGATTTCAGAAGAGGTATGGAAAAAGGATATTCGTGAAGTTTCGGCAGAAGAGCGTGAATCGGCGCTTGGACAAAAAGCGGGATTGATATTATTTGATGAGAGCAGGACAGCAAAAGAGACGATGAATTACACGGAAAGATATTTGCTGCGCATGGGCTTTCATACGATACAGATTGTTCCAGGCGGAGAGTGGAAAGGGAAACCGCAGTATATCCGGAAATTTTTAGATGCAGGCCTGATTGTACTGCTTGCAGTAAAGGCAGGGGAAAAAGAGGCGGCAATGCAGCTTATTGAGGATAAAGAGCGTATTTTTGAATGCGGGAAGACATCAGATGATATGGATGATATAGGACAGGTTTTGAAGCAGGTGAAAGTGTGGGCATCGGATTTAATTTAAGACAGCTTCTTTCCGTATGTTATGGCAAAAAAGAATGCAGCCTCTGGCTGCATTCTTAAGGGGAGAGTTTATGAAAAAGTTTTATTTGCTATCAAATGAAGTATGAGTGGGGGAACTTCATTTGATAAATTTAGTATATCCGGAAATTGTGTTCATTTGGTGTCCTAAAAATAAAAGCTTTATGAAGAAATTATAAAAATATTTATAAGCAGCAATTAAGGAAGCGTAAATATAGAATGCAGGGATTTTGGGTGTTTGCAGAAGCTGTATTACGTAGTATAATAACAGCATAAACTAAAAAACCCGGAGGTGCGGCGGATGAAGAGATTATTTGTAAGAACTGGATTTAAGCGGGATGTTTTTTTACTGGCAGCAGGACTGTTTTTATCGGTAGTTCTGATTTTTTCAGTGCCGGTGAAGGCAGCAGTTTCTGTCAAGTGGTTCGACGGAGGAGTTGAGACGTCTGTTTCCGTAGAAGCGGGAGCCAAATTTTATATTGGAGATTTTGTAAGCATTTTTTCGGACGGTACGATTACAACAGCGTCTTTGGTCAATGCATCTTATACGGTACAGAATAAGAAAGTGGCGGCAGTGAATAAGAAAGGGTATCTGCATGCGAAAAAAGCTGGGACGGCGGATGTTACGGTATCTTATCAGGGGAAGACGCTGATATGTCATCTTACGGTAGAAAAGAAGGGAACTTTTGTACAGACGAGAGAAGTAAAAGAACTGAAAACGGCGGCTAAGAAGCTGGCAAAAGGAATGCCGAAGAAGCTTACGGCGGCAAAAGGCTTTAATCTGAAAAAGAAGAGAGACGAATATCTGATTGAATACGGAACGAATTCCGCCAATCTTCTGGCGTATGACGGATTTTTGTATAAAAACAGCCGGCCGGCGCCGGATACGGTAGATGATTCACGCAGCGAAAAGCTGGCGGTGCCGGAAGCGGGCCGTTATCTGACGGCAGAAGTGCTGCTTCGGCAGTTTATGAAAACCAATAATCCGACTGCGGCAGATTCGAAAAGAACAATGAAAATTGCTTCGGTAACTGCAAATAAAAGAAAAGGAAAGTTTCAGATCCGGCTTGCGGGAAAGCTTGGCGCAGAGCAGATTTTAGCGGCACAGCTTGCATTTCCGACAGAAAACGACAGCACAATCGGCAAATCGAAAGCGAATATTACGGTGTCGATTTATGATGAAACGGCAGGGAAATATTACAAGGGTAAGATTGTGCTGAAAAAGGGCAGCAGGCAGTTTGATGCAGAGGCTGTAGAGTATGTTTACGGAGGTTACAGGGCAATTGAACTGACGGAAGGCCATGTCTACTGGATCGGGTCTGAGATGAACTGGGCAAACGGTACAAAAGTAACCGTAAAATAGAAAAGAGGTATTGTTATGTTTAATCCATCAAAAATCTTTCAAATAAAGGGGCTTTGGGACAGATTTGGTGCAAATCATCCCAAATTCCTGAATTTTCTTCAGGCGGCTGCAGGGGCATCCATTGGAGAAGGAACCATTATTGAGGTGAAAATCACAAAGCCAAACGGAGATTCGATTGCTTCCAATATCAAACTGACGGAAGACGATATGGAATTGTTTCGTGAAGTGCAGAATCTTTCAAGGCCGGATTAAAGGAGCAGATGAATGTCTTATTTTCCGATGTTTATTGAGCTAAAGGATAAACCGTGCCTGGTAGTGGGAGGCGGGGCTGTTGCACTTAGAAAAGTAGAAGCGCTTCTTGATTTCGGAGCAGAAATTTTTGTAACGGCTCCTTTAATTCTGCCGGAAATAAAAGAAATAAAAGGCGTTATCTACTGTGAGAAATATTTTGAAA
>CAOKHR010000311.1 GCA_948468325.1 uncultured Lachnospiraceae bacterium
TGAAAAAAGCTTTATTTTTCAATGTCTGCATGACTTTGCGATTGCCCTACAAAAATAAAAAATTTAAAGAAAAAATTAGATTCCCTTAATAACCAGGTAATACTTTCAACGGCCGGAAAGCTGAAGCGGATTCCTCATTTTCTTTTGTGCAAATTTACTTATTTACAACAAGAATGATATATGCTATATTCCATACATGTCGGGTTTGTCATAACGTTCCTGCCATTTTTGAAATGGAGGAATTCTATGTCACACACAAAAAAAATCTTTCAGACGGCGGCAGCCGTTTTCTGCATGATTTCCATGCTTTTTATTTCAGCTTCTTCAACTGCAGCATATGCATCATCCGGTTATGAATTTGTCGTATTGAATAAATATTCTAATACAATGCAGATCGGAGATGAATTTTATCTTCTTGCAGTTACATCAAATGGCGCAAAGCCCAGTTTTAAATCGAGCAGTTCTTCTGTAGCTTCTGTTAATACCTACGGCAAAGTTACGGCCAAAAAGGCCGGGACCGCCACGATTACGGCAAAAATTAAAAACGGAGAAGCAAGCTGCAAAATAACTGTCAAAAAAACAGTGATTACACTTAGCAACAAAAATATTTCTCTGGAAAACGGAGAAACATTTCAGCTGAAAGCTTCTGCTTCCACAGGCCATCCTGTCACCTACAAATCAAATAAATCAAGCGTTGCCGCTGTAGACGAACACGGCGTTATTACGGCCAAAAAGCCCGGATCTGCAACAATTACCGCAACTGCGGACAAATCATCGGCAGCCTGTAAAGTAACAGTAAAAAAACCTGGTATCAAACTAAGCAGAAGCTCTGTCTCACTTTTCCGAAAGGAAACTGTCAAACTTTCTGTCACATCCACATCAAAAAGCACACCCAAATGGAAAACCAGTAAAAAAAGCGTTGCCACTGTAGATGAATACGGGAAAGTTACTGCCGTAAAGCATGGTACGGCAACCATTACCGTAACGGTAGACGGCGTCAGCAAAACCTGCGAAGTTACTGTAAAACAGCCGGAAGTTTATTTTGAAACAGACATCATCACGCTTTCTGCAGGAGAAAAATACCAGACAAATGTCACTGTTTCTTCGAAAAACAAACCGGAATATTCCTGTTCCAACAGCAATATCGCTTCTATTGATAAAAATGGAAAAATTCATGCTAAGGCCGCCGGAAAAGCATATATCTATGCAAAAGAAGACGGCGTAAAAGCACGCATGCGCCTTATCGTTAAAACAGACTAAATGAAATCACTGCCTGTTACTTTCTGACCAGTCATATAAAATAAACTTTTGGCAGGAAATGCGGCAAACCCGGCTTTATTTCTTCTATTTTCTGCGCTATAATACATATATCACAATATATTCAGGAGGCAGTATGATTGATATACCCATGAAATCAAAAAACGCAGTTGACCGCAGCACAATTCATCTTCTAAACTCCGCACGCAGTTTAACAACTGTATCTGTTCCTTCTGCGGATACAGCCAAACAGCAGATTCCCGCATTAAAAAAGCCGGTGCAAAAAGGCCAGAAAGTTTCCATCGGATCTGGAACATCTCTTCATGCAATCACTGCGTGCTTTGGATGGAACACCAAAAATCCCCTGTGCGATGTAGATGTATCTGCTTTTTTGCTTGGAGCCAATGGAAAGGTTTTGGGAGATGAGTGGTTCGTTTTTTACGGGCAGACAGACAGTCCCGACAAAAGCACCGTTCTTCATCTTGACAGTACAACAGACCGTGAAATAATTACGGTTGATTTTAACAAGTTAAACCGCAGTGTCAAAAAAATTGTTTTTGTTTTAACAATCAACGAGGCATTTGAAAAAAAACTCAACTTCGGAATGATGAAAGATGCTTATATCCGCATTTTAAATCCATCTAATCTGACAGAATATGTCAGCTTTAAAATGGAGGATTATTATTCAAACGTCATTTCGATGATGATCGGCGAGGTATATAATCACAACGGGAACTGGAAATTTAATGCTGTCGGCAACGGAGTTGCAAGGGATCTGGCAGGTCTTTGCGCTTTATACGGTGTGGCAGTGGAAAATAATTAGGAGGACAACGCAATGTTAACTTTTGAAACAGTCAATGAACTGACACTGAAAGTCACCTGTACCGGAAATGACGTTCTTTTTACAAAAGCAGGCGCTTTTATCGCCGGAGAAAATCCGAACGCCAAAAATTACAAATTTGAAAAACTGCTGTTAGGCCCGCAGAACAGTTTTGCGCAGGCCGCTTTAGGCTCTCTTATGCGCCGCGTCACAAAAGAAAACCTTCCCCTGATGAAAGTAACAATGACCGGGGATTCCGTTACATATTATGCCGATTACGAGCAGCATGTCGTTGTTTACAGGCTTGCAGTCGGTGAAGTTGTTTCTGTGGAATCTGAAAATATACTTGCATTTTCTTCGGACTGCAAATATGATGTCCGCTTTATCGGATGCGGCATCATTTCCCAGAAAGGGCTTGCAACTTCTACTTTAACCGGAACAGGAAACAATGCTTATGTAGCTATTCTTTCAAACGGAAATCCAATCGTATTAAGCAATATACAAAACAGAAATACAATTTCCGTAGACCCTGATGCCGTCATCTGCTGGATGGGGCAAAACGGCTACTGCGATCCCCAGATTAAAACCGACATTTCCTGGAAAAACTTTATCGGCCAGGCTTCCGGCGAATCTTATGCATTCGAATGGAACGGCAGCCAGCCGGTATCTGTAGTTGTTCAGCCGTCTGAACGGAGAGGCGGTATTAAAATCGGTATAGACTGATGCGGCAGAAATAAATTTTTAAACATGCTACGACAGTTTTTTCCTTATGAATTGCAATAAATAAAGCCGTAAAGCGAACCAAACGAAAGCTTTACGGCTATTAAGCAGATAATGGGAGTCGAACCCACCCCCTCAGCTTGGGAAGCTGATGTACTACC
>CAOKHR010000312.1 GCA_948468325.1 uncultured Lachnospiraceae bacterium
ACATTTGATCGGTTGTTTGAAAGACTGGAGCGTTCTTTTGAGGCAGAAAAGCAGTTTACTGCGGATGCTTCGCATGAACTAAGGACTCCGGTATCAATCATTAAAGGTGCATGTGAATATGCGCAAAAATACGATGAGGCGGCGGAAGAACGGCAGGAAACGATTGCTATGATTCACCGGCAGGCAGTGAAAATGTCGTGTGTCATTTCTCAGCTGCTTAGCATGACGCGGCTGGACCAGGGATTGGAATCTATCCATAAAGAGTCTGTGGAACTGGGGGAATTTCTTCGGAATCTGTGCAAAGAACAGGCATATGACAGGAACCGTCTGGCATTGGAAGTGAAAGATAATATAACGATATGGGCTGATCCGGATTTGCTGGCCCGCCTTGTGCAGAATCTGGTAGAAAATGCATTTAAATATGGGAAACTAAAAGGACATGTATGGGTAACGGCAGAGCGGGATGGAGACGAGATTTTGCTGCAGGTGCGGGATGACGGTATCGGAATTCCTTTAGACCAGCAGAATAAGATCTGGCAGAGGTTTTATCAGGTAGATGTATCGCGCAGCGGTGAAGCCGGAGCCGGTCTTGGATTATCTATGGTACAGCAGATTGCCCGGGCGCATGGCGGATATATGACTTTAAACAGCATACCTGATGTGGGAAGTTCCTTTACTTTTCATTTGCCTGTAATAGAAAATTTTAGTATGTCATAAAAATTAACAGGACAGGCATTTAAAAATTTTTGGCAAAAAAAATTTTTTTAAAATTTCATATTCCTTTCAGATTTGGGTAATATAATACCCTTAGAACAAAAGAAAGGAGATGGCCAATGAAAGGAAAAAATTTTTTTTTCTTTGCCGGATTGCCGGTTTTATTGCTTAGCGGATGTGCCGGGGAACAGGGCAGGATGAATTATCTGGGAGAAGAAGAAGCAAAACAGATGGCATTAAAAGAGTCAGGATTTTTGGCAGAAGAGGTGGAATTTACCGAAACTGCTTTAAAAAACCGCAGCGGGATGGAGTATTATCAGATAGATTTTACAGCAGCAGGAGAAGATTATGAATACGACATTGATGCAATAACAGGAGTAATTATTGATGCCGATGTTCCTTCGAAAGATACGGATTCTGCTACGGATACCGAAACGGCGGATATGAAAGAGAGCGGCGGCAGCATCGAAAAAAACAGTGATGCCGGCAGCGGCGCGGATACGAAGACGATTACCAGTGAGGATGCAAAAGCAAAAGCGCTTTCGCATGCCGGACTTACAGACGGGCAGGTAACTTTTGTGAAAAGCGCACCGGACTATGATGAGGGGATTCAGATTTATGAAGTTGAATTTTATACTCAGGATAAAAAAGAGTATGATTATGAAATTGACGCCCATACCGGAGAAGTGATAAGCTTTGATTACGATGCGGAAAATTATACTCCGTCTGCAAGCGGAACGATGATTACAGTGGAAGCAGCAAAAGAACTTGCACTGGCGCAGGTTCCGGGCGCGTCGTCCAATGATATTTCCGAGTTTGAAGTAGATTATGATGACGGCCAAACTGAGTATGAAGGGAAAATTATTTATAACGGTATGGAATATGAGTTTTCCATTGACTCTTACAGCGGTACATTTCGCGGCTGGGAGGCAGAACCTGTCGATGATTAGCAGTTTTGGAAATTTTAAAGGAGGGAAAAAATGAGAACAGAAAAAAGAAGAATTTTAATATCACTGGCATTATTCTTTGTATTTGCAGGTATTTTTTCAGGGGCAGAAAATATAGCCGCGGCACAGATAAAAAATATTTCGCAGGCAAAAGAAAAAGCATTGAAAAAGGTTCCGAATGCAGTTGTTACAGAGGTTGATTCGGATTATGAAAAAGGGGTACTTACTTATGATGTTGAAATGGTAAAAGGAAATAAGGAGTACACAATAAAGTATCGCGCTTCCAATGCACAAATTCTGGAATTCGGCTGGGAAAAAATGTATGTGGAACCGGGCAGTCAGAATGAATTTATGGGGAAAAACCAGTGCAGACAACTGGCGCGCAAAGAGGTAAAAAACGGAAAAATTATAAGCTGCGTGAAAAAAATGAATGACGGAGTGGATATATATAAGCTAAAGTTAAAAACGAATAAGAAGAAGTTTACGTTAGTATATCATGCAAGAACAGGCGAAATGCTTGAGTATGAATGGGAGCGGACAGCAACTCCCTCAAAAAATTCAAAGAAAGGATATATCGGCGTAGAAAAGGCAAAAAAGATTGCGCTTGCTTTAGTGCCGGGAGCAGTCGTAGTGAAAGCTGAGTTTGACATGGATGACGGCGTTCCGGTATATGAAGTGGAGCTTATAAAGGACAATTATGAGTATGATTTTGAAATTCATGCGAAAACAGGCAAGGTTTTGAAACAGGAAGTAGACTGGAACGATTAAGGAAAAAGGGTGCAAAGACTCTGAAAATTTAATGTCTTTGCACCCTTTTTAGGATAATAATCAGAGGAAAGCTTTACAAAATTGGAAACTCATACCGGATGGGCGAAATTGCAGTGCTATCCTGTATATATAACATTTATAAAACACACAGCAAAACAAAAAAGGAGGAAATGTTATGTATGTACAGGAAGTAAGGAAAAAAGGAACATGGAAACGGACTTATGCAGCTATGGTACTGCTGTTTCTTTGTGTACTGCTGGGCTCTGAAAGTGCACAGGCGTCATCGTTCGGAGGAGATTACCGTTATTGGTCTCAGGGAGGCTCGGACTATTCCGGTATGCGGGAA
This sequence comes from uncultured Lachnospiraceae bacterium, assembly GCA_948468325.1. Lineage (GTDB taxonomy): Bacteria > Bacillota > Clostridia > Lachnospirales > Lachnospiraceae > Roseburia_B. The sequence continues at coordinate 2,776 of CAOKHR010000312.1, forward strand.
GTGGGATGTCTGATTACGGCACAGGCAAAAATGCTCTATGAGGCAAATGTCAATCGTGATGCATCTTTTCATCCGGATGCATGGTATAACTGGCTTTTGGCAAACGGAGGCATTGCAAGCAGTACAAATCTGAATATGAGAGATCACAATGCACCTGTATATTATGCGAAT
>CAOKHR010000313.1 GCA_948468325.1 uncultured Lachnospiraceae bacterium
TGGTTGATACATTACCTGTCAAAAAGTCGAGGTAATTACTGACGAATATACTAGGTTCCATTCCTCATCCGTAATATCTTCAACTGTTTCACCGTTACCCAATGTTTTATTCGATGTATAGATATTACACCGTCTGACCGAACCGTTCTGTATGCCCGGAACATAAGTCAGCCTTCCAAGCGTCTTTGTTTCTCCTATATCGAAATAAATATTGTTATTCGCAAAATATTTTCCATAATCATGCTTTACCGGAGACTGAGCCTGATTCGAAGAAGGATTCAGGAGAGAACTCATTTTATTGTCTTTTGCAATCGTTCCGTCCACGAGTTTATCCGCTGTACATCCCGACTCCGTAGCAAAATCTACATAAGCCGTAAGATCCGTCAGTTTGCTGTTCCCCGCATAAGCAGATATTTCACGGCCGTTGATAAAAGTATCCCGCTCATCTTTCAGTTCCTTATCGGCTGTTTTTGGCGTATAAGTTCCTGCCGTATTCAGCACCTGTATCCGGACGCCCGTAATACCTGTCGGCAGCTGTGAAAAATATTCCGAAAGATCAATCTCATGAGCTACAGTTGTATTATTTGCTTCATAAGCTTCATCTTCATTACTGTTTTCATTGGAGTCAAACCTTACATCTTTACTTTCACCTTTTCCGTTTCCCTCTGTCTGCACTTTCCACTTATCAGCGGCCAGATTTTCCAGAGCCTCCGCACTATCCACACTCTCTGTTGTCACAGATATTTGAAAACGTGTAATAGTTCCATTGTGGACATTCCAGCCGTATCCTCCGCTTACATTATCTTCGTCAGTCCACCAGACAAGCTTTGACAGGTCTGCCGCCGCATTCAGCTTAATATAAATATTGTTGTTATCCTCCAGCATGCTTGACCGCGGCGTGCCGCCTGTATTGTAACGGGAAAGCGCAAAGTTTGCCGTATCCGATTTCATATTATCTAACGGCGCATCCTCTCTGCATTTCCAGTCAGCAGTTATTGTCATATTTGCCGCAGGAATGGGTCTGTAACGAACAGGTCCGTCGGGCAGACCGCCCGTTCTTTCCGCTCTTGCCGTGATTCCGCCAAGACCGGCGGCCGGTATGCTTGTCACTACCATTGCTGCAGCCAAAAATCCGGCTGCAAATTGTTTTAGTTTCATTTTGAAACCTCCTCTCTGAATTCATCAAAAATTAATACTTTAAATGTTTTTTTCATATCCTGCTCCTGCGTCCACCTCCCTGTACGTTAAAATTTCTGACAGTATACGCATAATAAATAGCTGCAAACTGTCCACATCCGCTTTCTGTGTTTCAAATTGTGCGTATTGCGGTATTTAAAATGATGCATTTTTTAATTTTTATTACTGCCGCATTTTTGTTTCATCAAGAAAATTATATGAGCTGCAGGCGGTAAAAATATGGAAATCCGAATGCAGGCAATACCTTCTGCAAATGCTGCGCACTTATTCCATAATCTCATCTACTTCAAACTCATCAAAATCGTCTTCAAAATCCAGATAGTCGTTTACATTTATATCGGAATCCAGTTTCAAATCCCGGTACCTCTTCATTCCCGTTCCCGCAGGAATCAGTTTGCCGATAATTACGTTTTCTTTAAGCCCAATCAGCGGATCTACTTTTCCTTTAATCGCTGCTTCCGTCAACACTTTTGTCGTCTCCTGGAAAGATGCGGCGGACAGGAAAGAATTCGTTGCCAGAGATGCCTTGGTAATTCCAAGCAATACCTGTTTCCCTTCTGCCGGCTCTAATCCTTCTTCCGCCAGTTTTTCATTTACATCATCAAATTCTAAAATATCAACCAGTGTTCCCGGAAGGAATTCGGAATCCCCGTTATTTTCAATACGGACTTTCTTTAACATCTGACGGACAATAACTTCGATATGCTTATCATTAATATCAACGCCCTGCAGACGGTAAACGCGCTGCACTTCCTGAAGCATATAATCCTGTACCGCTCGGACGCCTTTAATTTTCAATATATCATGCGGGTTCACTGAACCTTCTGTCAGCTCATCGCCGGCTTCCAATACGGCACCGTCCATAATTTTAATACGGGAACCGTATGGGATCAGATACGTCTTTGTCTCTCCGGTTTCATGGTTAGTCACGACGACTTCGCGTTTTTTCTTTGTATCACGAATCTCGGCAACACCTGCAAACTCGGTAATAATCGCAAGTCCTTTTGGTTTTCTTGCTTCAAAAATTTCCTCTACACGGGGAAGACCCTGTGTAATATCATCACCGGCTACACCTCCGGTATGGAACGTACGCATGGTAAGCTGTGTTCCCGGCTCCCCGATAGACTGCGCCGCGATAATACCTACAGCCTCGCCGATCTGTACCGCCTGGCCGGTCGCCATATTTGCTCCGTAGCATTTTGCACAGACGCCCACATGGGAACGGCAGGTAAGAATCGTCCTGATTTTTATTTTCTCAATCTGATTTCCCTCGTCGTCAACGCCCCTGCTCATAATTTCGGCAGCACGACGCGGTGTAATCATATGATTCGCTTTTACAATGACATTTCCGTCTTTATCACAAATTGTATTGCAGGAGAAGCGCCCCGTTATTCTTTCCTGAAGGCTTTCTACTTCTTCCTTTCCATCCATAAACGCGGTTACCCACATGCCCGGAATCTCTTTCCCGGATTCCGCCATGCAGTCAGATTCATGCACAATCAGTTCCTGTGATACATCGACCAGACGTCTTGTCAAATATCCGGAATCGGCCGTACGAAGCGCCGTATCGGAAAGCCCTTTCCGCGCACCATGTGCGGACATGAAGTACTCCAGTACATCCAGACCTTCACGGAAATTTGACTTAATCGGCAGCTCAATTGTCCTTCCTGTTGTATCAGCCATAAGTCCGCGCATTCCGGCAAGCTGCTTAATCTGTTTG
>CAOKHR010000314.1 GCA_948468325.1 uncultured Lachnospiraceae bacterium
AAAGTATCGGAAATCAAATTGCGCGCGGCAGAGAATAAAACAGAGCTGACAGAAGGAGAGACGCTGCAGATTACGGCAGATGTATTTCCGGAGGAAGCGGATTATAAAACACTGGCATGGTCTTTGGATAATGAAGCGGCTGCGGCAGTAAGCCAGACAGGGCTGGTAAGCGCAAAAGCGGAAGGAACCGTAAAGATTACGGCAGCGGCCACAGACGGCAGCGGAATTTCCGGAAATATTACTTTAAGCATTAAAAAGAAAGCGGCGGTACTGCCGCCTGAACCTGAACCTGTGGTAAATAAACTTCCGGATGTCGGGACAATTCATAAAACGGCGACATTAGAGTATAAGATTACGGCATCAAGTGAAGCGGAAAAAACAGTGATTGTACAGAAATCTTTGAAAAAGAACGCAAAGAAAATTGCGGTTCCGGCGATTGTAGAAATTGAGGGTTATGAATATAAAGTAACGGAAATCAAGGCCGGTGCATTTAAAAACAGTAAAATCACACAGGTGACAATCGGTGCAAACGTAGCCAAAATCGGCAAACAGGCATTTTCGGGGTGTAAGAAATTAAGTAAGATAATGATTACGTCAAAAGTATTAAAGAGCATTGGGAAAAAAGCATTTGCAAACATAAAGAAAACTGCTAAAATTACCGTGCCGAAAAATAAATTCAAAAAGTATAAGACGTATTTGAAAAAAGCAAAGACAGCCGGCAGTGTAAAAATAATAAAGAAATAGTATTTATAGCCGCGGCAGAGAAGTATTCTGCCGCGGCAGCTTTTTGCAAAATATTTGACTTGCCGCGGTATCGAGAATATAATAGAAATATTGCAGAGCGAACAAATCTCTGGTGTATCACAGGACAGGAGGAATGTATTTTATGAAAACAAAGAAATATGCGGTTCTTTTCTTATCTGTCATTCTGGCAGTATTTTTTGCAGCTCCATGGAATGCGGCGGCGGATGAAACAGAGAAAAAAGAATTGAAATCTTATCCAAAGACAGAGCAGATTACAGACATTTTTGAAGATTTGCCGGACAAAGACGAGTTGTTGGAAGGATATGTCGACGAACTCTTTTTTGACAGCTATTCCATGTCCGTATTTGGGGATTTTGGAGAGGACAGACTGGAAGGAATTGATTTAAAAGGATACAATATTTTAAAAGAGAAACTGGGGAAAGTTGCATCGGGTGAAGCGGCAAGTTCTAAAATAACGATTTCTTTAACGGATCTTGGAATTACAAAAAAAGAATGGACGGCAGCCGATCTTGGCTTTACACAGATTAATCAGGAGACATTTAATGAGGCCGTGGACGCTTTAAGAAACCGGATTACGCCCAGCCTGGATAATATGTTCGGGTATCTTCTGGTAGACTGTCCGTATGATTTGTACTGGTTTAATAAAAGCAGAGGCGGCGGTGTTGCGGCGACCGGATGGGGCGTATCGGGTTCGACTTACGATGGAAAAGATTATACTTTATCTGTCAGTTCAGACCTGGAATACAGTTTTTCTGTTGCAGAAGAATATCAGGATGAAAGCGCTGCCTTTCCCACTGTGACAGTGAAGCAGTCACTGACCCGGCCTGCGGCGGAGGCTGCCCAAAACGCAAAAAAGATTGTAAAGAAGTATGAAGGATACAGTGACCACGATAAGCTAGCGGCATACCGGAAAGAAATATGCAGTCTTGTTTCTTACAATTATGATGCGGCAGAGAACAATCCGCCGTACGGAAATCCCTGGCAGATGATCTGGGTATTTGACGGCAATCCGGAAACGGAGGTCGTATGTGAAGGTTATTCCAAAGCGTTTCAGTATTTGTGTGATATGTCTGATTTTTTCAGTCCCAATATCCGCTGCTACACCGTTACCGGAGATATGGACGGAGGAACGGGTGCAGGCCCTCATATGTGGAATATTGTGACAATGGATGACCGGAACAATTATATTGTAGACGTGACGAATTGCGATGGAGATTCAGAAGAGGAACAGGGCAGACTGTTTCTTGTCGGTGCAGAGGGAAATGCTGCTGACGGATATGCCGTTGTGATTGGAAGCGGAAGTTATACACAGACGATTACATATGTATACAACAAAGGTGAAAAAGGAAGTCTGAATATGCCGGAAATGTACGGAAATATTCTTCAGATTTCTGCATCAGATTATAAATTTCCATATGTACATTCCGGAGGATTCGGCTCCGGTATGGAATGGACGCTGGATGCAAACGGAATTTTGAATATCAAAGGTGCGGGCGATATGCCGGAACCAGGCGAGCCGACAGATTATACCGCGATTCCGTGGTATAACTACAGGGGAGAGATAAAGAGAGTCATTATTGAAGAAGGTATTACAAGCGTTGCAAGCTGGGCATTTTTGCAGATTGATAATATAAAGGAACTCTATCTGCCGGAGGGTCTGAAGAGTATTCAGAACGCCTCTTTTGCAATGAGCGGCATTGAAAAGCTGGTGCTTCCGGAATCGCTTGAATCTGTAGGGATGCTGGCTTTTGGCAATTGTGAATCGCTGGCTTATCTGGAGATTCCGGCAGGCGTCACAGAGATTGCGCCGGGAGCGTTTTTAAACTGCGGCAGTCTGACAGATGTAAAGATCAGTCCGGATAATCAGAGCTATGAATTTAGTGACGGTATTTTATATAATAAAGGAAAGACAGTCGTATGGGCAGCGCTTGCAGGCAAAACCGGAAAGGTAAAGCTTCCCGGTACAGTAACGGAAATCGGTATGTACGCGTTCAATTCATGCAGAAATATTACGGGAGTTGAAATTCCGGACGGAGTAACAGAGATTGGCACCAGTGCCTTTGACGGATGCAGCAAACTGATGGAAATTGAAATCCCCGGCAGTGTGCAGCGGAGCGGTGCAGAAGCATTTAAGGACTGTTCGGATTT
>CAOKHR010000315.1 GCA_948468325.1 uncultured Lachnospiraceae bacterium
TATTCCTACGGCATTCTGTTCTTATACGGGAGAAGCCTTGGATCAGAAAACGCCGCTGCTTCGTTCTATGGAAGCGGTAAACAAACAGGCGCTCCGTCTGCTTCGCCTCTTTGGAAATACGACCTCGAAAAAAGTAACTGCCTCCGTAGGGCCGGAGCAGGAGTATTTTATCGTTGACAGAGAAAAATATTTAAAACGGAAAGATTTGATTTTTACCGGGCGTACATTATTCGGAGCAATGCCGCCGAAAGGCCAGGAAATGGACGATCATTATTTTGGAGCGATTCGCGAGAGAATTGCGGCATATATGAGAGACGTCAACAAGGAGCTGTGGAAATTAGGTGTATCCGCCAAAACACAGCACAATGAAGTTGCTCCGGCGCAGCACGAGCTGGCTCCGATTTATGCTTCTGCAAATGTGGCAGTAGACCATAACCAGCTTGTGATGGAAACGCTGAAAAAAGTAGCGGGCAGACACGGACTGCAGTGTCTGCTGCATGAAAAACCTTTTGCGGGCGTAAACGGTTCCGGTAAGCACAATAACTGGTCGATTACAACAGATGACGGGATTAACCTTTTAGATCCGGGCATAACGCCGCATGAAAATTTCCAGTTCCTTTTGGTACTGACCTGTATGTTAAAAGCAGTTGACATACATGCGGATTTGCTCCGGGAGTCTGCGGCAGACGTAGGAAACGATCACAGGCTTGGTGCAAATGAGGCGCCTCCGGCTATTATTTCCGTTTTCTTAGGCGAGCAGTTAGAGGATGTGCTGACACAGCTGGTAAGCACGGGAGAAGCAACGCACAGTATCACAGGAAGCATATTGGAAACAGGCGTAAAAACACTGCCTGATTTTATGAAGGATGCGACAGACCGCAACAGAACTTCGCCGTTTGCGTTTACCGGCAATAAATTTGAATTCCGTATGGTAGGCTCCCAGGATTCCATTGCACAGCCCAATATTGTTTTAAATACAATTGTGGCGGAAGCATTTGCAGAAGCCTGTGATGTATTGGAAGCAGCCGATGACTTTGATACGGCAGTTCACGATTTGATTAAAAAATACGCAACGGAACACCAGAGAATTGTATTCAACGGCAACGGATATTCCGATGAATGGGTAAAAGAAGCTGAGCGGCGCGGACTGCCGAACATTAAGTCTATGGTAGATGCGATTCCTTCGTTAAATACGGAGAAGTCCGTAAAATTATTTGAAAAGTTCGGTGTATTTACAAAAGCAGAACTGGATTCCCGTGTAGAAATCGAATATGAAACATACGCAAAGGAAATTAATATCGAAGCAAAATCAATGATTGATATTGCAGGAAAACAGATTATTCCGGCTGTCATTAAGTATACAACGATGCTCGCGAATTCCGTATCCGCGGTCAGGGCTGCCTGTGACGCTGACATCAGTGTGCAGACGGAGCTTTTGATGGAAGCATCTGATCTGCTTGCCGATACAAAAAATGCTTTATCAAAGCTGACGGAAGTGACGGAACAGGGAGCGGCAATAACGGAAGGAAGAGAGCAGGCGGTATTTTACCGTGATGTAGTTATGAAAGCAATGGCAGGACTGCGGGCGCCGGTAGATAAGCTGGAAATGATTGTGGATAAGGAAATGTGGCCGATGCCGTCTTATGGAGACTTGATTTTTGAAGTATAATATATGATGGAATTGAAAGAGGCTTTCTCCCTGAAAAAGGGAGGAAGCCAGATGGAAAATCCATCTGGCTGTTTATGAAAAGGTTTATTTTATCTTTATTGTTATAATTATATTATATGCCTTGGAAGTGAAAAAAACGTGTTCACTTCGTAAAGTCTTTTTTAAAGATAAATGAATAAAATATGAACATGAAAAGAAAAGGAGGATTTTTATGAAGAAGCTGGAGATTATTATCAAACCGGAAAAACTGGAGGATTTAAAAGAAGTTCTCTCCACCTGTGAAGTAAGCGGTTTAAATATCGTAAACAGCATGGGATACGGAAATCAGAAAGGAGTGATAAAAACGTACCGCGGCGCGTCTTACAATGTGACGCTTCTGCCTAAGATTAAAGTGGAAACAGTTGTTGCGGATTCTGCGGCGCCGGAATTGATTGATAAAATTGTAGATGAAATCAATACGGGAAATTTTGGAGACGGAAAAATATTTATTTATGATGTACAGGATGCGGTCCGTATCCGTACAGGGGAACACGGCGAAGAAGCTTTATAAAAATATGAGGAGAGCCGGCGAAAACCGGTATATGAAGAAAAATGAATAAGGGAAAAGAAGATCAAAGGAGATAATTGTCAGACATGACTGGCGGATTGTCTCTTTTTTCATTTTCCGGTCAGGAGGAAATAATTATGGATATGAGTGTATGGTTTCTTATGGGAGCAGCATTAGTGTTTTTTATGCAGTGTGGATTTGCAATGGTAGAGGCAGGCTTTACCAGAGCCAAAAATGTGGGAAATATTACAATGAAAAATCTGATGGACTTTTGCATCGGCACCGTTGCATTTTACATATTAGGATATAATCTTCTCTGCGGAGAAGGAACGTTTTTCGGATGGGGATTAAATCCGTTTACTGATTTTGCGGAAACTGACTGGTCGAATTTCGTATTTAACCTTGTGTTCTGCGCAACGGCAGCAACAATTGTATCCGGTGCAATGGCAGAACGGACTAAGTTTATCACTTACTGTGTATATAGTTTTATCATCAGCCTGGTAGTATATCCGGTAGAGGCACACTGGGTATGGGGCGCAACACCATGGCTTACGGATTTGGGATTTACAGATTTTGCGGGATCTGCCTGCATTCACTCTGTCGGAGGTGTAACGGCACTGATTGGCGCAGCAATGCTCGGGCCAAGAATCGGAAAATACAGCAAAGACGGAAGGTCAAAGCCGATTCTTG
>CAOKHR010000316.1 GCA_948468325.1 uncultured Lachnospiraceae bacterium
GAATACGGCCCAAATCAGCCACCTCCTACAAAGCTGACAATTTCAATGACGTCGCCGTCAGCCAGTATTGTTTCGCCATATTGTGTTTTTGGGACGATACAGCCGTTTCGTTCGACGGCAACTTTGTCCTGTTCATAACCCGAATCCGAAAGATGCTTAAGAATTGTCTTTCCGGCAGCATCAATCTCTTCTCCGTTAATTTTTAACATAATATTCCTCCTGTACAAAAAACATTTCCGAAACGTTTTGCTGCAAAAATAAAAGCCGCCGATTTGGCAGCTCTTTTATGCAATGCTTACAGAATAGTCATAACTCTGGTATCCCTACGTTGGCATTATCCAAATCAGGTAATGGGTCGAAAGTCATACTTCCCTCTCAGCCTGTGATACAAGCTCCCCGGCTTATGGAATTTGTACGATACCTTAATTGGGCGCCCGCATGGTGTGTCATACGGGGCGCCCTTTCGGGTACAATCAGACTATACACTTGTTTTTTGTAAAATGCAAGGAAAATCATGAAATGTGTTGTATTATCATTCTTTCTGGGATAAGATACTAAATAATATCAGTTCAGCATTACGGTGCAGCCAGTGCAAAGTCCCGGGCTAAACTGTTACATATTATTTCATATGACAGAAGAAAGGTGGCGGAAAGTGTTATGGGCAGATGCAGACAATGCAATGTAGATATATGTGACGATACACAGATCTGTCCGCTGTGCAGATGTGTGATTGAATGGGAAGGAGAAATGGAAGATTCCTATCCGGACATCCGGCTGCGGGCAAGAAAGTTAAATCTTGCCGTCCGTATTTTTTTGTTTCTGGCAATTTTGACAGAAGTACTTTTGGTGTATCTGAACTGGAGATTTTTTCCCGAAATCCGCTGGAGTGTGATTAGCGGTGTCGGGCTTGCATATCTTTGGTTTATAGCAAGGTTTGCCGTTTTAAATGACAACGCAGGGTATCGTCTGAAATTTCTGACTTTGACTTTTCTGGGAATTTTATATGTAATATTAATTGACTGCGTAATCGGATACCGGGGCTGGTCTGTGAACTATGTGCTGCCGTCAGCCCTGTTATTTGTAGATGCGGCCATACTTGTGATCATGTTTTTGAACCGGCGCAGCTGGCAGAGTTATATTATGCTGGAACTGTTTATGATTGTTTTAAGCATGCTGCCGTTTGTTTTAATGTTTTTTGGTATTGTAACAGAAGTCTTTTTCAGCGGCCTTGCGCTTGCGGCTTCCGTTCTGCTGTTTCTGGGAACACTGATTATCGGGGACAGGCGCGCGAAAAGCGAGTTGAAAAGACGATTTCACGTAAGATAGAAAAGGAAATGCATGATGCTTCATAAAGATAAAAAAGAGACAGATGCCAGTGTGGCAGGAACGGTTATTCGGGAATTAATCGCACGGTTTACATCGGATCATCTGATTGGGAAAAAAATCAAAAACGGAGAACTGCGGAAAAAACTAATCGAGCCGCCGTGGATCGTTCCAAAAGGGTTTTCACGGACGGAAATCGAAACAGAAAATTTTAAAATGGAGTGGTTAGAGGCAAAGGACAGCATTTCGGACAGAGTACTGCTGCAGCTTCACGGCGGAGGTTACATAGGCATGCTGCATAATGCATACCGTAATTTTGCCGTCCTTTACAGTGAACTGGGAAAAGGTATGCCTGTGCTTACCATAGATTACCGTGTGGCTCCTGAAAATCCCTATCCGGCAGCATTAGAAGATGCTGTCAGTGCGTACTGCTGGCTGCTTGAAAAAGGATATGCCCATGATAAAATTCTGGTGGCGGGAGATTCGGCGGGCGGAGGCCTTGCACTTGCTTTGGTTTTGTATTTAAGAGATCAGGGAGAAAAACTTCCGGCAGGAATTATTGCAATGTCACCATGGACAGATCTGACCTCTTCCGGAGAATCTTATCAGACAAATTTTCAAAAAGATCCTTTGTTTGGCAATACAAAAGACAGTCTGGTTTATAACAGGGATTATGTGGGTCTGGAAGATCCCAGAAATCCGTATATTTCTCCGGCCTTTGGGGATTTTACGGGTTTTCCGCCTATGCTGATTCAGGCAGGGTCTTATGAAATGCTTTTAAGCGATTCCGTAACAGTGGCAGAAAAAGCAAAAGAGAGCGGAGTGAAAGTACGGCTTCATATATATAATGGAATGTTTCATGTATTTCAGATGGCAATGAAAATTATGCCGGAATCAAGACAGGCGTGGAATGAAGTTGGAAAATTTTTAGACATACTTCGTGAATCTGAAATTTAGGTTGACGTGTTTTCCCTCATTTTTTATAATGTACCCATAGCCTTTGAATTGTTTCGGGATTTTTTACTTAAGATAGGATAAAATATTCCTGTATATATGTATTTGCAAAGAATGGAGGAACTCATGAGAAATAAAATAAAATTAAAAATGATAATGGCTGTATGTGTCGTTTGCATGTTCTTTTTCGGAACTGTGCTCACGGTGTCTGCTGCAGGTGTGATTACGATTGCAGTATCGTCGGGGACCGTACAGACAGGAGATACAGTTACCGTAACCGTGTATGCCGAAAATTCAAACGGCGAGAGCGTTACTGCGGACATGAATATCACTTATGATGCGACAAAGCTTGAGTATGTCAGCAGTTCTGCCTCAAATGCATCGGGAGGCGGAGGAACGGTAAAGGCAAGCGGTTCGGATGTGGATATTAAATTTAAGGCCATTGGTTCCGGAGATGCTTATGTGAAAGCAGAAGGGGCGACACTTACGGCCGCCGGAGCACATATTAATGTATCAGGTACATCGGAAGCATCCTCTTCCGATGACAACAGAACAAAATCAGGAGATAATTCGCTTTCTTCCCTGACGCTTTCGAACGGAACGCTTTCCCCGGCATTCAA
>CAOKHR010000317.1 GCA_948468325.1 uncultured Lachnospiraceae bacterium
GGGAATGAGCGATTATGTAAGGACAGAACAGGAATCGTGGGTAGGAGGCCATGTAGACTTCTACGGATAAATCAAAACAGGTTTGTTACAGAATTTCAAAAAGATAAGCCGCCCGTGCCAGCCACGAGTGGTTTTCTTTTGCTTTCAGCCAGCCTTTTTGAGTAATTGTTTTCAGCGTTTCTTCCGAAGAGAGAAGGGTGGAAATTTTGTCTGCAAGCAAAGACAGATCCGCAGGATTATAAAAACAGAGTTCCCGGCCATCGTGAAACTGCTCCCTTAAAAGCGGAGAAGCATCTGTCAGGCAGAGACTGTGGTTTAACATGGAGGAATAAATCCTGTCGTGGGTTCCGTTTTTAAATTCGGGCAGAAGGTTCAGTGTAATTTTGGACTGCCGGAACAGTGAAAATGTATCAAAAAAGGAAATGTCGTCTACAATTCTTATATGAGAAAAATCAGCAAGCGGAGATTTTCTCCACCCGTTGCCGCAGAGGGTAAGCGGAATATTTTTCCTGGCTAGGAAAAGAAGCAGTTTTTCTCGCAAATAGGCACGCAGATAGCTGTCGCACAAAAAACACGCCTGCATATGAAGCGGAAATGTCTCTTCTATGATTTCTGCTTCTTCCAGAGACGGAAGGAGTATTTTGAAAGCGGCTTCCTGTGTCAGGGAAGCATCGTTTTGCATCAGATCAATCAGTTTTTTCGTGATGTCTCCGAGAAAAGAGGGGGTAAGTGCAATCGAGTCCTCAATCTGCCGGTAATCCGTATAAGTGCCGGAAAACAAAAGATCAATCTTTTTTTGGGGATAAGAATCGTCTTTGGGGGCGATGTCTTCTCCGGTCATCGGAAAGAGAGAGGCAGAGGCAATATGAGGATAATTTTCATTTATATAAATTATATGGTTTTTGTCCAGACAGAGTACATGAAAATCGGAAATCTGCTGTTTCAGCGTATCATGATGATAAAGCGGATGATCGAGAATAATGTCGTAAAACGGAGCGTGGATATGGTCTAAAAAATAAGAGTCATCTTCCATTTTTAGTCTGGGAAGTTCGGAATTAAAGTCAAAAACACCGTCGAAATTTCTGCCTGCAAAACGTTCCGCAGCTTCTAACGGCTCTTTTTCGGAAGAAAAAAATTCTATCTGGGCGCCGCTTTCCGTAAGCGCCTTTGCAAGCGCTTTCGCAAAATAAAAATAGGAATTATAGCAGACGGGTTTTATGGCAAAAATAAGAAAGTGTTTCATAATGAGGGCTCCTTTTTGAAATCTGTATTTTAGTTAATTGTAAAAGTATTTTTCGAAAACGTTCGTTGAACAAAATATACAATTGGACGCTGGGCGCGCTTTCGCTCATTGGCGCTCGCAGCGGTACGTAAGCTGCGAAAGAACCGCAGCTAAGTACCGGCGGCGCCAAAAGGCCCTGCGTCTCAATTGTATATTTTGTTCAACTAAGTTTTTGGATATAGATCGTTTTGCAAACGCCTAATATAAATATATATATTTATTTTTAACGATTACGGGATATTTGTCAATCATGATGTGCCGAAAAATAAGTTGAACCATTCTTTGCCAAGTAGTATAATACGAGAGAATACACAGACGAGGAGGTTATCCATGTTAGAATTAAGGAATATATCGTACGAAGTAGAGGAGGAACGGGAAAACCGTGAAATTTTAAAAAATATAGATCTTACCATAAAGGATCATTTTGTTGCGATTACAGGCCCGAACGGAGGAGGAAAGTCTACACTGGCGAAAATCATTGCGGGAATCATTACTCCGACATCAGGGCAGATTTTTTTGGACGGAGAAGACATAACCGGATTAAATATTACAGAGCGTGCAAAAGCCGGCATCAGCTATGCGTTTCAGCAGCCGGTGCATTTTAAGGGACTTACCGTAAAAGATCTGGTTTCTCTGGCAGCCGGACGGACAATGTCGGTGACGGAAATCTGTGATATTCTTTCGGAAGTAGGACTGTGCGCCAGAGAATATATTGACAGGGAAATCAACGGCAGCTTATCCGGCGGAGAGCTTAAGCGTATTGAAATTGCCATGATTACGGCAAGGGGCACGAGACTTTCCATTTTTGACGAGCCGGAGGCAGGTATCGATCTTTGGAGTTTTAACAGTCTGATCCATGTATTCGAAAAGATGCGCAGGGAAATTAACGGAATGATTTTGATAATCTCCCATCAGGAGAGAATTTTAAATATTGCTGATCAGATTGTTTTGATTGCAGACGGTATCGTTTCGGCAGTCGGCAGCAGAGAGGAGATTATGCCGAAGCTTCTGAATACGGAAGGAGCCTGCAGTACATTGATTGAGAAAGCGAAATAAGGAGGCAGATTATGGATAAAATAGAAAAGAATCTTTTAGAACAGGTGGCGGGGCTTCATGAAGTTCCGGCAGGGGCTTATAATATCCGCGCTAACGGTAAAATGTCCGGCAGAAACGTAACTGCCAATATTGACATTATTACAAAAGAAGACAAGCAGGGCATTGATATTAAAATTAAGCCGGGCACGAAAAGGGAAAGCGTACACATTCCGGTGATTTTAAGCGAGAGCGGCTATCAGGAAATGGTATATAATGATTTTTATATCGGCGAAGACTGTGATGTTACGATTATTGCAGGCTGCGGCATCCACAACTGCGGCGTGGATACGTCTAAGCACGATGGAATCCATACTTTTTATGTGGGAAAAAATGCAAATGTGCGCTATGTGGAAAAGCATTACGGAGAAGGGGACGGAAACGGTGAAAATATCATGAATCCCATGACGGTAGTATATCTGGATGAAAATGCCCGGCTTGAAATGGAAACGACGCAGATTAAGGGAATTGATTCGACCAACCGTATTACAAAAGGCGAATTAAAGGAAGGCGCCAGCTTA
>CAOKHR010000318.1 GCA_948468325.1 uncultured Lachnospiraceae bacterium
CCACCCAATGGTAATATCCCCATTTTACCTTTTCAATCAGTCCTTCATCTAATAACCTCTGAATATCAGCATAATATAGTTTACAGGAATTAAGTTCAGCAGTTGTCATAATACAATCATGGTCAAAAAAAATCTTCTGACAACTTCTATCACTTTTTCATCAAGCATTGATTACACCTCTATTAATCCACACACAAATATCTCAACAACTATGTGATTTGTTATAGTATATCCTCTTTTTTATAAAAAGTCAATTTATAGTAAAACGCCGCAAATTTTGATAGAATAAGGCTTCCCGACATTTCCCGCATTCTCATTTTCATCATACTTCATTATCCTATCAAACATCGAAAAACTATGTATCGGAAATCCCGCCGTGTCGAGCCTGTCCCAAATACAATAAGCGGAACATTACCGCTGCTTCTCTGGGTACGGAAGAAATGGCTCACTATGAAATGATTGCCACCATTGTACATCAGCTGACCCGTAATCTGACACCGGAAGAAATCAAAGAATCCGGTTTCGGCGAATATTATATCGACCATACTTTAGGCATCTGGCCGCAGGCAGCCGGAGGTGTTCCGCAAAATGCCTGTGAATTTCAGGTAAAAGGCGATCCGATTACGGATATTATGGAGGATATGGCAGCAGAGCAAAAAGCCCGCAGCACCTATGACAATATCCTGCGCGTTGTCAGAGATCCGGACGTCATTGATCCTATCCGTTTCCTTCGTGCAAGAGAAATTGTGCACTTCCAGCGGTTTGGCGAAGCTCTGCGCATCATTCAGGATCATCTGGATTCCAAAAACTTCTATGCCTGCAATCCTGCCATTGACAGAAACTGCGGCACCAACTAAAAAACAAAAAGACTTGCGGGCATCATACACCTGCAAGTCTTTCTTTTCTTTAATAACAATTATTTTTCTGCCGTTTCCGTCTCGCCTCCGCCTGCAGCAGTACCGTCCTGTGTCTGTGCGCTGCTTTCTGTTTCCGTATTTCCCTGTGCTGTCGTGTCAATTGGTGTGATTATAATGTTTTCCGCGCTGATATTGGTTTTTCGTTTTACAATATCTTCAATCTGTGCTCTCTTTGCATCTGTCACATCACCCATGTTTAAGACAACATCAACTGCATTATCGGTAATGCTGACAACGACATCTGTAAATCCTTTTGCTTCCAGCAGCATTTCTGCAGCTGCTTCCCGCTCAGCCGTGTCTGTCAGCGCAATCATCTGGTCTACGGCTGCCTGTTTTTGATCATCGGTAAGCGTCGTACTGTTGACAATACCAAGCAGCGTCTCTTTATTCTTTGCCCTAACCTGCTCTCTGGACAATTTCATTTCTGCCGCAAAATCCACATTGCTGACTGTGGAGCTTGTTAACACTGCTTCCCCGGGATTTAAGTCACTTCCTGTGTCCGTTGCCTGCGCGCCTGCGGTCTGCGAACTCTCTTCCGGCATTGTTCCTTCCGTACTCTCTTCATTCATAGAAACGTCTATATTTCCGTCTCCCGTGTCTGTAAAAATCTCTCCCTCTAAAATCGGATCATCTGAAATTTCGTAAGAGTCTTCCGAAATGTCTGCACTTGCTTCTGCTGCCGGATCACCCAGATTGCTTCTTGTATAACTGACATATCCCGCAACAGCGATCATCAGTGCCAGTGCTGTAATAATAATCTGATTCTTTTTCAATCCTTTTTTCAATGTCTTTCCTCCTGAATATTCATCTTAACTACTTTAATTCTATTCACGTCTATTTGGAATAATGCCATCACTGCCTCAGAAATATTTTGCTTTACTGTCGTATTTTCTCCGCCCTCTGCAACTACCAGAACACCGGAAACTTTCGGTGTCTTTTCTTTTCCCACAAAAGGCGTTTTTTCACTGTTTTGTTCACTGTAAACGGCTGTATGTGTCGTCCGTGTACTTTTTTCCGTCCGGCTTCCTCCCGCAGTATCTGTCTCATTTAAATCGGATATTTCTTTTTCCGTATCTTTCTCCACTACGCTTTCACCGGAATCCTCTAATGTAATCATAACATCTACTTTTCCTGCTCCATCAATTTTTGACAAAGTATCTTTCAATTTCTTTTCCATCTTTCGCTCATAATCATCTTTTTCTTCCGAAATTTCTGCCGGTTCGGACATGATATTCTGTTCTTCTTCCTTTTTGTTATCTCCCGTCGGAACTGCAATGACCATCAGCAAAATTCCGGCAAGGATTAAAATTGTCCACTGGCTTTTGTCCCACTTTTTCCATATTTTGTTTTGAAAAAAATTTCTAAATTTCACAGAGGCCTCCTAATCCATAATAGAAATCTTCTCCGGTTCAATCTGGTAATAGGCAGCTATTTTTTCTTTCAGCGCTTTTATTTCTTCGCTTTCCGGCTGCTCTTTTACCGTTCCGATCACAACTGTCTCCACATTCTGCTTCGCCACTTTTAATTCCATAGATTCCACATAAAATTCCCCGTTCAGCTCTGCACTTA
The DNA here is from genome assembly GCA_948468325.1 of uncultured Lachnospiraceae bacterium. Classification (GTDB taxonomy): domain Bacteria; phylum Bacillota; class Clostridia; order Lachnospirales; family Lachnospiraceae; genus Roseburia_B. The sequence continues at coordinate 2,487 of CAOKHR010000318.1, forward strand.
CCTCAATCACCCCATATCCGGAATTTTCTGCTAACAGCTTCACATCTGCTTCAATTGCATTTTCATAATAAGTGATATAATAATCCTCATTCAAAAAATCCATCTTCTCCCGGTCTTTTTGTAACCCTTCCAGGTTTTGCCAGAAACTGTCAAACGATATTTTTTCAAATAAATCCCCTGATTTTCCGGCAGCGCCAATCAATGGATTTACCAGTGTAATAACCAGTATAATTTCCACAAACAGCTGGATATATTTTCTGTACTCTTTTTTTGCCGCAACTGAGACAACAACTGTCAGCAGCAGAAAAACCCTGCTGTAATTCTGTACCCATTCCACAACTCTGTACATTCTAACCTCCTGTTCCCAGCCCTGTTGCAGCCGTAATTAATGCAATTGT
>CAOKHR010000319.1 GCA_948468325.1 uncultured Lachnospiraceae bacterium
ACACGACGCTCTTCCGATCTAGATGCTTGCTCCCAATCAATCCGACTCCCTGTCCGCTTTCCCTCTCTGTAATCAGCCAGTAATTCAGCCAGGGATATGCTTCTTCCGGAACCATGCTCATTTGCGCTGTTTTATATTCTATGGCAGATATTATCACTTCTGTGAGCAGGGATTCCGGCAAAAAATCCTGCTTTCCGTTTCTTATCTGCATCATCTCTTCTAATGACAGTGATCTTAAAAGCAGCCGTCTGCATATTATTTTTTCATTCATATTTCTATTCTACCAAACCGGCAAGTATACGGCAAGTATAACAAAAATAAAGCTGCCGGAAAACCGGCAGCTTTAAAGGGGAGAGTTTATGAAAAAATTTTATCACATCTGTGATGATATTAATATAACAGATAATTTTGAACAAACTTTGTCCGCGAACTTAAAGAATGATTAAATTTATAAAGATTTTATTACCTAAAAAGAATCTTTTTCTTTTCTTTTCCTTATCAGCTTCCATATGCAGTGATAAATTCCCCGTATAACAGAAAAAGCAAAGAACATCGCAATAAATCCGACAATTCCAAATACAATATCTGCAAAATCCATATTTCCTGTATTTGTAACTTTCTGCCCGATTTCAATTGCAAATGTAATTACAATAATCAATGTAAAAACATAAATCCAGGCAATTATCATCACATGGTTTCTCTTTGCAAGCCATTTAAAAACAGGATATACGACAAAAACAAATGCCATTCCCAGTATTCCGATAACGAGAAAATGCAGCTCTTTATCTGAAAAATCATATTCATATGCATTATTCAGCTGCATCAGACGGTTATGAATTTTAGCAATCAATTCGACAATAGCATATAAAAACGATTTCATCTTTACCTCCTGCTGTCCGGTTTATTTTGCTGCCGCTTTTTTCCTGCTTTTTTTATTTCGCTTAATGTCATATTTCTTTCCGTAAATTTCAAGCTGTCTGGTATAATTAGCATTTTGCAGGCCCTTGATACTTCTTAAATATTCGTGCGTATCAAATTCTTCTGCTTCCAGCTCTATCATAGCTACCGCAATATTTGAACAGTGCGCTGCTATACGCTCTAAATTATTTAAAAGATCGTTAAATACAAAACTCTGTTTTAATTTGCAATCTCCGTTTTTCAGCCTTGCAATATGATGCAGTTTCAGTTCATCGCACATGATACTGATCCATTCACGCAAAGGCTCTATTTTTACTGAAATTTCCAGATTATTTTCACAGAAAGCATTGACAGTCAAGTCTAAAATCTCCTGTGATGCTTTTTTTAGAATCTCCAGCTCATACTGTGCTTCCTCTGAAAAAACAAGCTTCTTCTCATACAATTCTTCCGCTGCTTCTGATATATTAACCGCGTGGTCTCCCAGCCGCTCAAAATCCCCCATTGTATGAAGAAATTTCGAAATTTCCTTATTCTGAGCAGCCGTCATTTCTTTTCCTGTCAGCTGCATTAAATATGTCCCCAGCCGGTCCTCATATGTATCAATCAATATTTCCTTATCCTGTATTTTCTGATATTTTTCGCTGGAATAACTTTCCATCAATGCAAACGCACGCAGTATATTTTTCCTCGCTTTTTTTGCCATTCCGTTCATCGCCCTGTGGCTCTGGCTGATTGCAATCGCCGGATAAGCTAAAAAGCGCTCCTCCAAGAGTTCAAAATCAGCCATTTCTTCTTTATCTTTATCCTTGTCCTCTTCCACTGCATCATCTCTGACAGCCCAGAAAACAAAACGCTCAATCCACTTAATCATAGGAAGCAGTATTGTAATATTTACCGAACGGAATACCGTATTTAACAGTGCAATCTGTATGGGCCCCATAATAAAATTCATAAACGGGAAATCCACAAACGCATGTACGCTGTAAAACAAAATGGACCAGAATACCATACCGAAAGAGTCAATCAAAAGATAAACAAGCGCCGTCCTTTTGCCGTTCTTGTTCGTTCCGATGGAAGAAAGAAGCACCGGACAGGAAGCTCCTACACCGATTCCCATCGTAATCGGCAGCGCCGTTGCAAACGTAATCGCTCCGGTGGCAGACAATGCCTGTAAAATCCCGACTGATGCCGATGCACTCTGCAAAACTGCCGTAAGCAGAACGCCCGCAATAATTCCGGCAACCGGATTTGAAAACATTGTCAGCATATGAATAAATCTTTCGCTCTCTTTCAGCGGTGAAACTGCCCCGCTCATCGTCTGCATCCCCAGCATCAGAATAGAAAAACCAAGCATAATGTCGCCAAGGCTTTTATAGGATTCCTTTTTAACAAAAGTCTTAAATATAATTCCGATAATCGCGACAACCGAAGAAATCGTTGCCGTCGATAAAAGCTGTGCAAGTCCCGCAGAACCTTCTACGTAGGAAAGACACAATACCCATCCGGTAATACTTGTCCCGATATTCGCCCCCATAATAATCCCGATTGCCTGGGAAACCTGCATCATACCTGAATTAACAAATCCTACCACCATTACGGTTGTCGCCGAAGATGACTGGATAATCGCCGTAACGACCATCCCAAGCAGTACTCCTTTCAACGGGGTATTGGTGAGCCTGTAAAGTGTCAGCTCTAATTTGCTTCCGGCAACGCGCTTCAAACCATCTCCCATCAGGGACATTCCGAACAGAAACAGAGCAACGCCGCTTAAAAGTGATAAAACCATTGTAATTCCCATAATATAATCCTCATCTGCTGTATTGTCTGCAACATTTTAACACAATGGTCATTATACATCAGTTAGATTGTGAAATACAAGAGCATTCTTGAATTCTTGAATTTAAAAGACAGGGTTGTTTCATGAAGGATTTTTAAAAGAATAAGAAGATCAGATTTTATCG
>CAOKHR010000320.1 GCA_948468325.1 uncultured Lachnospiraceae bacterium
GAACTTTATTCAAAAAGTACTTCCTGTCTTTTTTACCAGCTTTTTATATGAAACAATACAATATATATTTGCAATCGGTGCCAGCGACATAACAGATTTACTGGGAAATACTCTGGGCGGTCTGATTGGAATTGTTCTTTTTTGGCTATTGTCAAAAATACTGAAAGAGAATACAATAAAAGTCATCAATGTACTTGCTGTAACAGGGACAGTGCTAATGATATTATTGATGGGAATATTGATTTTTGCAAATTTATAGGCAAATGACAGGGGGAATAGAAAATGGATTCGACAGAACAATTTTTAAAATGGGTAAAGGAATCTGACAATATTGTATTTTTTGGCGGGGCAGGAGTATCTACGGAGAGCGGCATACCGGATTTTAGAAGCGTCGACGGACTTTATAATCAGGAATATGACTATCCGCCGGAGACAATTTTAAGTCATTCTTTTTATATGAGAAATACTTCAGAGTTTTATCGTTTTTATCGAAATAAAATGCTTTGTCTGGATGCAAAGCCAAATGCAGCGCATAAAAAACTGGCCGAATTAGAAGAAGCAGGAAAATTAAAAGCTGTCATTACACAAAATATCGACGGACTGCATCAGGCAGCCGGCAGCAAAAAAGTATTAGAACTTCATGGCAGCGTCCACAGAAATTACTGCAGAAAATGCGGCAGGCTTTACGATGCAAATTATATATTAAACAGCAAAGACTGTCCGGTTTGTGAGGCTTGCGGCGGTGATATTAAGCCGGATGTAGTCTTGTATGAAGAAGGACTTGATGATGACACAATGCGTCAGTCTGTTCAGTATATTGCACAGGCAGATATTTTGATTGTCGGAGGTACTTCTCTTGCAGTATATCCGGCAGCAGGACTGATTGACTATTACCGCGGCAAAAAATTAGTTTTAATCAATAAATCTGCTACGCCGATGGATAAAAGGGCAGATCTTAAAATTGAAGGGAAAATCGGAGAAATTTTTTCAAAAATAGAATTATAATGTCGTCCGGCAGGAAATGGAGAAATTATGCAGTTTGAATTAGGTGATGTTGTAAAATTAAAGAAAAAACATCCATGCGGCAGCTTTGAATGGGAGGTGCTTCGTGTAGGAGCAGATTTTCGTTTAAAATGTTTAGGCTGCGGTCGGCAGATTATGATTGCCCGCAGTTTAGTGGAAAAAAATGTAAAGGAAATAAAAAAACCTCTTGATTCAAAGTAAATATTATGTTATGATACGTACTTGTGAAAAGCTACAAAATTCCTTGCTCTTTCAAATAAAACTGACTGAAATATTTTTATAACTCAGCAGAACAGAAAGGGCCAGAGACCAGAAGGAGGTACAATTGCATGAACAAATATGAATTAGCACTTGTTGTTAATGCAAAAATCGAAGATGATGCCAGAACTGCTACAGTTGAAAAAGCAAAAGAGTATATTACGCGCTTTGGCGGAACTGTAACAGAAGTTGAGGACTGGGGTAAGAAAAGATTAGCTTACGAAGTTCAGAAAATGAGAGAAGGCTTCTACTATTTTATTCAGTTCGATGCAGCTGCTGATGTTCCGGCACAGGTAGAGCAGCATGTCAGAATTATGGATAATGTTCTTCGTTTCTTATGCGTTAGAAAAGACGAGGCATAATTAGAAAAGAGGAAAATATATGAATAAAGTAATTCTTATTGGACGGTTGACAAGAGATCCGGAGGTTCGTTATTCCCAGGGTGAACAGTCTACCGCAGTAGCAAGATATACATTGGCAGTGGACAGAAGATTCCGCCGTGAAGGAGATCAGCAGACGGCTGATTTTATTGGATGTGTGGCATTCGGACGTCAGGGAGAATTTGCCGAAAAATATCTGCGCAAAGGAATTAAAATTGCAATCACGGGCAGAATTCAGACCGGAAGCTACACCAACAGAGACGGACAGAAAGTATATACAACAGATGTAGTTGTTGAAGAGCAGGAATTTGCTGAAAGCAAAGCTGCCAGTGAAAGTAACGGAGGATTTGTTCCGGCAGACAGGCCATCACCAAGCGTTGCAGCAGGGGATGGATTTATGAATATACCAGATGGTATAGATGAAGAGTTGCCTTTTAATTAAATAATCATAGGAGGTAGTCAAATGGCTTATAATAAAGAAAGCAAAGACGGCGGTTCTTTTAAGAGAAGGCCAATGCACAGAAGGAAAAAAGTTTGCGTATTTTGCGGCAAAGACAATGTAATTGATTATAAAGATACGAACAAATTAAAAAGATACATTTCTGAGAGAGGAAAAATTCTTCCCAGAAGAATCACAGGAAACTGTGCAAAGCATCAGAGAGCTCTGACAGTTGCAATTAAAAGAGCCCGTCATATTGCATTGATGCCATATGTAACAGATTAATTACACGGATTAATTTGGACCAATTATTCAGTTTTTGAATAGTTGGTCTTTTTTATACAGAAATATGCAAAAATATCAGCAGCAGCTTTTTACGTAAAGATTTAAGCAAAAATTTTAAAAAAGTTCTTGACAAATATTTCCCGATTTTGTATTATAAAATACGCGTTATATCTTAACGCATATCTATATAGTATTGATTATAACTTTGGAGAAGTACTCAAGTGGCCGAAGAGGTGCCCCTGCTAAGGGTATAGGTCGGGTGACCGGCGCGAGGGTTCAAATCCCTCCTTCTCCGTTCAGTCAACAAAATTTAAAAAAAGTGTTGACAAATGAAAGAATATGTATTATAGTAAACAGGCTGTCGCGAAAAGCACAGCAGAAACGGACCTTGATAACTGAACAGTGAAACAGCTCTGAAAGACATTCAAAGAGAG
>CAOKHR010000321.1 GCA_948468325.1 uncultured Lachnospiraceae bacterium
ATGTTTTTAGCAGTGGCAGTAATAACCGGACTTGCGGTTGGATGCGGTACTGCCGATCCGGAAACAAATACAGATGCAGGTTTGGCAAAGAATACCGGTGAAACAGAAAGTGTAGACGAAAAGATTTCTCTTCTGCTGACTTACTCCGAAGAAAAGAAAGTATTGTATCAATGTATTGAAGATTTTACAAAAGAAACGGGGATAGAAGTAGAAATCCAGTATATGCCGTTGGAAGATTCCAGAAAGCAGATCAGTGTTATGGTAGCAAGCGGTTCCCTTCCTGACGTAATGGATATTGATAATACGGATACGCAGACGTATACGGAAATGGGAATTTTGGCGGATCTGACAGAGCGTGTGGAAGCGGAGATTGAGACGGGACAGTATTATGAGGGAGTTTTAGAGTCTCAGAAAGTAGACGGAAAATACTATGGACTTCCCTTTACGGCCAATAATTTGTGTCTATATTATAACAAAGACTTGCTTGAACAGGCAGGAGCAGAAGTGCCGGCTACCTGGGAAGGATTATTGGATGCATGTGAAAAACTGAAAGCGGCAGGCGTGACAGGCTTTGGCGTCGCAGGCAGCCAGACGACAGATACTTCTTTTCAGATGTGGCCGTTTATCTGGGGAGCGGGCGCAGATGAGAAAACCATTGATTCTGATCAGATGGTGGAAATGCTGAATCTGTATCGGACTATGGTTGACAATGAATATATGAGCACGGAAGTAATTAACTATGTGTCCGGAGATAATGCAAATCAGTTTACGGCGGGTAAGACTGCAATGATCATTGACGGCCCATGGAGAATGAATGCGGTAAAAGCTGACGCAGAGTTTGAATGGGGAGTAGCCCAGGTACCGGCGGGCCCGGCAGGAGAGGGAACCGTTCTCGGAGGACATAATTTTGCGGTAATCGAAAATGAAAATACAGATGCAAGCTGGAAATTTGTAAAATATATGAATTCACCTGAGGTAATGGGGAAATACAGTGAAGCTGAGAATTATATTCCTTCCAGAAAAGACGTATGTGAAAATCTGGAATATTATAAAACCGAGCCCATCAGTGTTTTTGTGGAAGCAATGAATACGGCGAAGCCAATGCCGAAGAAAAACTATAACAGTGTAAGCGACGCGCTAATCAAAATGTGGCAGAAGGTTGTATTGGGAGAGTCCGAACCGGAAGCGGCAGCGAAAGAAGCAGCAGAAACGGTGGCAGCATTAGAATAAAGACTTGAATGAGGACATGAGTATGGAGAAACGTAAAGATAGCAGAAACAGCATAAAAGAAAAAAGAGCAGGTTATGCATTTGTTCTGCCGGCAATTCTGTTTCTATTTTTATTAGTCTTATATCCGCTGACATATAACATTACTATGAGTTTTCGGGATGTTACATTAAAAACTTTTAATGCGGAGCAGGAGTTTGTAGGATTGAAAAATTATGTGGATGTACTGGCAATGCCGGTAGTCAGAAAAGCGATTTTTAATACCTTGTTTTTTACAGTCGTTTCATTGATTTTTCAGTTTGCAATAGGTTTTGCGCTCGCGCTGCTCTTTGCGAAGAAATATGGACTTTCAGAGTTGTCAAGAGGCCTGTTGATGGTCTGCTGGTTAATTCCGGTGCTTGTGTTCGCGACAATATGGAAATGGATCTTTGCTGGAGATACTTCGGGGATTTTAAACTATATTTTGATACAGCTTCATGTGATTAAGACGCCGATTCGATGGCTGACAACTACAAATGGAGCGATGGCGGCATTGATTATTGCCAATATTTGGAGAGGAGTGCCGTTTAATATGCTTCTTTTGGCGACAGGTCTTACAACATTGCCAATGGATGTGTTTGAAGCGGCAGCGATTGATGGAGCGTCTAAGTGCCAGTGCTTTTTCCGTATCACAATACCGCTTTTAAAATCTACGATTATCAGCGTTATTACACTTGGGTTCATTAATACATTTAAGGTGTTTGATTTGATTTACGTTATGACAAAAGGCGGTCCTTTAGATTCTACACAGATTTTATCGACAGTGTCATATAAAATGTCATTTTCTAACTTTGAATTTGGACAGGGAGCTGCTGTGGCAAATATCATGCTGGTATTGATGCTGATTGTGGGATTCTTTCATCTCAAAATAACGGACAGAGAGGGGGCGGAGTGATTCATGGATAAAACGAAAAAAAGGAATCTTGTATATAATCTCATTACCATACTGACTTTGATTGTATTTTTGTTCCCGATTTACTGGATGGTGATTACATCCTTAAAAACAACAGGCGAGATTTTTGCAGAAGTACCAACGTTTTTTCCGAAAAAAATCACACTGAGCGGATATATTTCCCAGTTGTCTGTCGTTGGAACTGTTCCATTATGGAAAAATTTTGCAAACAGCTTTATGATTGCGGCAGCTTCCACGCTTGTTTCTACTGGACTGGCAACTCTTTCGGCATATGGTCTGGCAAGATTCCGCTTAAAGCTGAGCAAACCGCTTTTGTTTATCGTCCTGGTGACGCAGATGATGCCGACGGTTTTGTTTCTGTCGCCGCTGTTTATTACTTTTAAGAAATTGGGGATTTTGAATACACTTTTAGCACCTGTTATTTATATCAGCCTGCAGAGCATTCCGTTTTGTATTATAACAATGAGACCATATTTTTTAGAGATTCCTATGGAATTACAAGAGGCAGCTACGATTGACGGGTGCGGACGTTTTAAAACTTTTACAAAGATAATGCTCCCGGTTTCCTATCCGGGGATTGTGGTGTCAGCAGCATTTACTTTTCTTTGGGGCTGGGGGGACGTGAT
>CAOKHR010000322.1 GCA_948468325.1 uncultured Lachnospiraceae bacterium
CGTATGAGGGAGTAAGCGTAGAGCAGATGCGGTATGAGTGCGGCAGAAGAATGGCCAGAAGGGATAATGTCAAGCCGGATATTGTAGCCGGAGTGCCGGACTCCGGTACGGCTCATGCGATTGGCTACGCGAATGAATCGGGCATTCCGTTTTCCAGGCCTTTTATCAAATATACGCCTACCTGGCCGCGTTCCTTTATGCCTACCATGCAGAGCCAGAGAAATTTAATTGCAAGAATGAAGCTTTTAGCGGTAGATAACCTGATTCGCGGCAAAAGCCTGCTTTTGATTGACGATTCTATTGTAAGAGGAACGCAGCTTCGTGAGACGACTGAGTTCTTATATCAGAGCGGGGCAAAAGAAGTGCACATCCGTCCTGCCTGCCCGCCGCTTTTATTTGGCTGTAAATACCTGAATTTTTCCAGATCCTCTTCGGAAATGGACTTGATTACCAGACGTGTAATCGACCGTCTGGAAGGCGGCAGCGTGACAGATGAAGTTTTGCGGGAATATGCGGATCCGGAATCGCCAAAATATGAGAAAATGGTAGAAGAAATCAGAAAAGAACTGAACTTTACATCGCTTAGGTTTAACCGCATGGATGATATGCTGGATTCGGTAGGAATAGATAAGTGCAAATTATGCACATATTGCTGGAACGGCAGGGAATAGCAAATATCTGGCACAGATTCTTTTATAAAAAATAGAATGAAATAAAAACTGCTTCATAAAATAGAACAAAAGAAAACTTTCAAGGTGCATATGAAATATAAAAAAACATTGTTTCTTGCTGTGTTTTTTCTGTTTATGTATGGGGCAGGCGCAGGGGCTGCTAAAATCGTGGATGTTTTTAGCAGCTCAAATTTTATGAAAAACGAAACGGAGAACTGGGGGCTGGGATTTGGCACAGAGGGAACGGTTCCGACAGGAAATGTCAGCGCCGAAGAGTTAAAAGAACAGAATGCCTATTACGTAGGGGATACATCGAAAAAAACAATTTATCTGACATTTGACTGCGGATACGAAAACGGCAATACGGAGAAAATTTTAGATGCGCTGAAAAAACACAATGCGCAGGGGACATTTTTTGTTGTAGGTAATTTTTTAGAAACGGCGCCGGAAATCGTAAAGCGGATGAAAAGCGAAGGACATCTGGTAGGCAACCATACGTATCATCATCCGGATATGTCAAAAATCAGCGATTTATCTTCTTTCCAAAAAGAGATGGATGACGTGGCAAATCTGTACAAAGAAATTACGGGAGAAGAGATGGTAAAGCTGTACCGGCCGCCGCAGGGAAAGTTTAATCAGGAAAATTTAAAGATGGCAAAGGAATTGGGATACCATACATTCTTTTGGAGCCTTGCCTATGTGGATTGGTATCAGGATAACCAGCCTACGGCAGAAGAGGCCTACAGCAAGCTTTTGCCAAGGATTCACCCGGGCGCAATCGTTCTGCTTCATGCTACGTCAAAAACAAACGGAGAGATTTTAGATGAGCTTTTGACAAAGTGGGAGGAGCTGGGATATACGTTCGGTTCACTGGAAGAATTTTGTAAATAAAACGGAATACATAAAAATATTTTTTAGCCCAAACAAACGGCATTGGCGGAATGTTCCGTCAGTGCCGTTTTTATATGCATTTAAATTTCCTTTCCCGGCTTGTCAATAAAATCGTGAACGATTATAATGAGGGAAAGGAAGGGAGGATGCCTATGATTTATACTCCGCTGATACAGGAAGCAATGAAATTAGCATATAAAGCACATCAGGGCCAGAAAGACCCAAGCGGCGTTCCGTACATATTTCATCCGTTTTATGTGGCGGAACTTGTCTGCCGGACAAAAGCAGAGGAGACGCCGGTCTGCGTGGCTCTGCTTCATGATGTGTTAGAAGATACCGATGTAACGTTAAAAGATCTCGAGGAGCAGTTTCCCAAAGAAGTGACCGAGGCAGTGGTTCTGCTGACGCGCAGCCCGGAGGAAAATTACTTTGATTATATAAGGAAATTGAAGAAAAATCCGGTTGCCCGTCAGGTAAAAGTTATGGATCTGCATCATAACATGAACAAAGGCAGGCTGGAGGGCTGCAAAAATGTGTCCGAAGATCAGAAGAAATGCTGGAATGAAAAATATAACAGAGCTCTTTGCATTTTGATGCAGAATGACAAGGAGGAAGACGGGACATAGATACAAAAAGAGAATGGGAAGCAGGGGGAAAGAAAATGCGGATTTTGGTATACAGGTGGAGAGCCTATAATTATGCGGATGTCTGCGAGGCATTTTCAAATCTTGGCTATGATTATATCACAGTGGAGCAGGATCTGGACAACTATGATGAAGATAAAGAATTTGAAGAGAAATTAGCGGGAATTATCCAAAAGGAAGACTGTGATATGGTTTTTACTGTGAATTATTTTGCGCTTGTAACGACCGTATGCAAAAAACTGGATATTCCCTATGTGGTATGGACCTGTGACAATCCGCTGATTAGTATGTACCACAAAAACGTATTTTGCCCGTGCAATTATTTTTTTACCTTTGACAAGACAAATTATCTGGAATTTAAGGAAATGGGCGTGGAGCATATCTGGTATCTTCCGCTTGCAGTCAATACAAAGAGGCTTTCGTATCTGCTTGAAAACTGCGGCGATTTGTTTTTATATGAAAATGACATTGCGTTTGTGGGCAGTCTCTATGAGCGCAACAGTTATGACAGGTTAAAACCGCAGCTTCCCCCCTATCTGCAGGGATATTTTGATGCCGCGGTCTGGGCGCAGCAGTGCATAAGCGGGG
>CAOKHR010000323.1 GCA_948468325.1 uncultured Lachnospiraceae bacterium
GGACAAGAAACTCGAGTCTATTGAGAAGCGCGAAGCGGGTTTTATTGCAAGGGAAGAAGAACTGAGCAGGCAGAAAGCAGAAATCGCAAAGCTGAGTGAAGAGCGCGTACAGGAGTTGGAACGAATCTCAGGACTTACCTCCGAACAGGCAAAAGATTACCTTTTAAAAACTGTTGAAGAAGATGTAAAACTTGATACTGCAAAATTGATCAAAGAAATGGAACATCAGGCAAAGGAAGAAGCCGGTAAAAAGGCAAAGGACTATGTCGTATCAGCGATTCAGAAATGTGCTGCGGATCATGTGGCTGAAACTACAATTTCTGTCGTCCAGCTTCCAAATGATGAGATGAAAGGAAGGATTATTGGCCGCGAAGGAAGAAATATACGTACTTTAGAGACCTTAACCGGAGTAGATCTGATTATTGATGATACCCCGGAAGCAGTTGTCCTTTCAGGCTTTGATCCGATTCGCAGAGAAATAGCAAGAATCGCTCTGGAAAAATTAATTGTGGATGGACGTATTCATCCGGCCAGAATAGAAGAAATGGTGGAGAAAGCGAAAAAAGAAGTTGAAACGATGATTCGTGAAGAGGGTGAAGCTGCCACTTTAGAAGTGGGTGTTCACAGAATTCATCCGGAACTGGTACGTTTGTTAGGACGTATGAAATTCAGAACCAGTTATGGACAGAATGCATTGAAACATTCAATTGAGGTTGCACAGATTGCAGGACTTCTTGCCGGGGAAATCGGCGTGGATGTCAGAACCGCGAAACGGGCAGGATTACTGCACGACATTGGAAAATCAGTAGATCATGAAATGGAAGGTTCACATATTCAAATCGGTGTTGAATTATGTAGAAAATACAAAGAGTCTCCACTGATTATCAATGCAGTAGAGGCACATCATGGTGACGTAGAGCCGGAGACACTGATTGCGTGCCTGGTACAGGCTGCAGATACCATCAGTGCAGCACGGCCGGGAGCAAGACGGGAAACATTAGAAACATATTCCAACAGGTTGAAACAGTTAGAAGATATTACAGATAGTTTTAAAGGGGTAGAAAAATCTTTTGCTATTCAGGCGGGCAGAGAGATTCGGGTAATGGTAGTTCCTGAACAGATCAGTGATGCCGACATGGTATTGCTGGCGCGTAACATTTCCAAGCAGATTGAGTCTGAATTGGAATATCCGGGACAGATTAAAATAAATGTAATCCGTGAATCCCGCGTAATTGATTACGCAAAATAGCAAAGCATAAAGCAGTCAATGGCAGACATTGGCTGCTTTTTAAAATATAAGGAGGCAGATTATGGTTCAAAAATTAAAGAGATTAAAACGGGAGTTAGTAAAAGAAGGCGCTATTGTAAATATGTATACGGATTATATCGAGATGCCGGACGGGAGAACGGTCAAATGGGATTTTATCGAGCATAAAAAAGGTGCGGCAGCAGTTGTGGCCGTTTTGCCGGACGGTAAAATTCTTATGGTAAAGCAGTACCGCAATGCGCTGGAGCGGATTACACTGGAGATTCCGGCAGGGGCAAGAGACAGTGTTACAGAGGATACGTCTGTTTGTGCAAAGAGAGAGCTGGAAGAAGAGACAGGATACGTCTGCGGAAAATTAGAAAAAATGCTGTCGCTGAAATCAACGGTTGCATTCTGCAATGAGTTTATTGACGTTTATCTTGCAACTGAGCTTACTCCTGGAAAACAGCATTTGGATGAAGACGAGTTTGTGGATGTTGCAGCATACGATTTGACAGAACTATGTGAAAAAATTTATGCGGGAGAAATCCAGGATGCGAAAACAGTAGCGGCAATTTTGGCTTATGCCAATCGAATCAGATAATTGTTTACAGTCATAAAATGATTTGCTTAAACATATGTTAGGATGATAACAATATGGACGTGTAGTGTGTGAAGAAAAATACGTTTTTATTCTTTCTGGTTTTTCTTGGAGGAGTGATCAGTGCAAATATTCTGGGTATTGTTTCCGGCAGGGAATTGGGAGCAATGAATGAATATTTTATCAACCGATATATGTATGCAAATATACAGGGGAGAGAATTGTTTCCGTTTCTCTTTTATAGGAGAGTGCCGGAAATGCTGCTGCTTTTGTTTTTGAGCATTGGGATATACGGAAGCCTGATTGTAGACGGGTATATTTGTTATCTGGGATTTTCCGTAGGATTTTTATCAGTGATTGCCATTATGAATTATGGAATCAGGGGAATTTTTCTGATTTTTGGTTTTTTTCTTCCCCAATGGCTTTTTTATGCTCCGGTGCTGGTTTTATGGCGGCATGAACTGCGCCGTTATAAATTTGAAGAGACAAGGCGGAAAAAGAACATGCAGATTTTACTATTAGCCGCACTTGGAGGACTCCTGTTTTTGATCGGGCTGTTTAGCGAAAGTTATGTGAATCCGTTTTTTTTGCAGAAGATTATACGAATCATGGGATAAAAAAGAGCCGAAAACAGAGAAAACTGCTTTCGGCTCTATCTGTTTATCAGATATTCATTTCAGCAATGTCATAAATCAGCTTTTCGGAATCTTCCCAGCCCAAACACGGGTCGGTAATTGATTTGCCGTAGACATGGCCGCAGACTTTCTGGGAGCCTTCTTCTATGTAGCTTTCAATCATTACACCCTTGATTATGCGGTGTATGTCCGGAGATATTTTTCTGTTGTGCATGATTTCTTTTACAATACGGATCTGTTCTTTGAATTTCTTGCCGGAATTCGAGTGGTTTGCATCAATAATGGCGGCAGGATTTACAAGATCC
>CAOKHR010000324.1 GCA_948468325.1 uncultured Lachnospiraceae bacterium
TCATACCTCCTGATACAAGCATCATCTCCGTTTGATTTCCCGAAACTCTGGAAGAAAGCAGCCCTGCAAACAGCGAGCGGACGCCGAAAAAGCTAAGCAGGCACGCAATCACCGCCGGAATCCCGAAATACCAGTGAATCTGGTTTTTCACTGACTGGCACAAAACATCGTAAGCCGCACCAAGGCAGACCAGCGTCCGGTATCTTTTGCCCGACTTCTGCTGTCCCATCAAAAATTGCACGCCGATCATCGTATTGGCGATAATCAAAAATATAATTGCCAGATAAATTGTAAGGTAGCTTGCCGCAACCATGTAAAAAAGCTGCCGTCCCATATTCTGCAGATAACTTTCATAAGAAAGGCCAAGTGCGTCCAGTTTTTGATTCATCCCGTCAATTGCCTGCATCAGGCTTGTATTTTTCGTCATTTGGGAATTTAATACGCCATTTACATAAACATCATACTCATTCCTGGTATAATATAAAAATTGTTCCTCCGGCAGAATTAAGGCAAAAGAAAGCGTAATGGAGCGGTCTGTAACGAGATTTGTTGTCAAAACGCTGCCTGCCAGATGAAACTCCTCCTTATCCAGAAGCACCTTAGGCTCCTTTGCAAGAATTTCATCCATGATCTCTTTCCTTCCTTCCGAAGCACTCATCTCATCCATATATACGGCTGCTTCACCCTCATGAAGTGTAATTTTTTCCATGCCCGCAGCCAAAAGCAGGTCATTGTAGCTGTCCTCGGAAATCAGATACGGCCAGGAAACATAGCCAAGATTATTCAGAAGAATCTCCTGCTCCCGCGACTGGGGCATCTTTCTTAACGCATCCATCACCGTGTCCATCTGAAATGCCGAATCCATGTCATCTGTCGTTTGAATATGTCCGATTTTCATTTCAAACAGGGAAGAAAACTGCATGTTCAAGTCGTGGTCTGTCAGTGCTTTATAAATCGTTTTGGCATCTTCCTCCTCACGGACTTCAAATGTGTAGTCCAGCACATGCTGTGTTGTATTGCCATAAAAACGGGCAATGGCCGTGCCTGCTCCAAAACAGCACATGGCCGCCAGAATCAGCAGCGTACAGACTGCCAGCGTATTGGACCTGCAGATGACCGTCTCCTCAATCTGACGGAAATTAAACACATGAAGTCTGCTTTTTCTCTTCTTTCCTTTTGCCATCTTTCCAATAAAAAGGCGAAGCCCGTAAAAAAGCAGAAACATTCCCAAAATTCCGGACAAAAGCGTAATTCCCATATTCATTATTTTCATCCACGCTATTCCTGTTACTGCCAGCGCAGTGGCCGCCAGCAACAGCAGCACTCCTGCCGCAAAGGAAGCAAGGTAAATGAATTTCGGATACTGTTTTTTACCGCCCTCCGGTGCATCGGAAAGAAGCTTTCCGATTTCCTGTCGGCTGATTTTTCCGCTCAGAATCAAAAATGCTGTAAATTTAATCAAAAGGAATCCCGCCGATGTCCACAATACAGCCTCCGGTGAAAACGATATTTGATGTCCGATGATGCCGATTCCCACAAGTCTGGCTGTAATCAGACTGATGAGCTCCGAAAGCAGCACCGCAAGCGGAAGTCCGAACAGAAGCGCCGTCACGCTATTTTTCAAATCCTCCAAAAGCAGCATGCCAAACAATTTAAAACGGCGCATGCCGAGCATCAGATACACGCCGAATTCATGTCTGCGGCGTTCGAAATATAATTTCCCCGAATAGTAAATGAGGAAAAATAAAATTAAAAGCGTAATACCGTAAAATACCGGAATGAGAAGCATCAGATGATTCACGGCATCACTTTCCATTTGTTTTAAAAAAATCATAACATCCTGTTTTGGCAAAGCCAGAATAATATAAAAAGCCACAAGCGAAATCACCAGCGAAGAGAAAAACAATCCGTTTTCTTTCCGGCTTCTTCTGCTGTTACGGGCGGCTAACTGAAAGAACATTTGCACTACCCCCTCCCAACTGAGCCATTACCATTAAAATCCTCTCATAAAATGCCTCTCTGGATTCTTCCGGAATATCTCTGCGAATTTCATGAAAAATGATTCCGTCCTGAATAAATAAAATGCGGCTGCAGTAACTGGCAGCATTGGAATCATGCGTGACCATAAGAATTGTCGCTTTGGAATCTTCGTTTAATCCTGCCATCTTTTCCATCAAAGTCTTCGCATTTTTAGAATCTAAAGCTCCGGTTGGTTCGTCAGCCAGAATGATTTTGGGATTCAAAATCAAAGCTCTTGCCGCTGCAACTCTCTGCTTTTGTCCGCCGGACATCTGTGCCGGAAACTTATTCAAAACATCTGTAATTTCCAGATAAGACGCAAGCTTATTTAACCTTTGCAGGCTCTCTTTTTCAGAAACTTTGTGCAGCGATAACGGCAGAAGAATATTTTCACGTCCGGTCAGGTTATCCAAAAGTTCAAAATTCTGAAAAAGATACCCGATTTCCTTTCCGCGGTAATCGGCAAGCGCCGCGCCTTTTAAATTGCCGATTTGTCTGTTTCTCATAAAAATTTCTCCGCCGTCCGGTGAAATTACGGCGGCAATGCAGTTTAACAGCGTAGATTTGCCGGAACCGCTGCTGCCCATAATACCCAAAAATTCTCCCGGCATCACCTGAAAGGTAATTCCTCTTAATGCTTTTGTTCTGTTTTCCGATTTCCCGTAATATTTTTTTAAAGATTCAATTCTAAGAACAGGGTCCATGTAAGTACCTCCTAGTATAATAATGATATAGCTACAAGAGCTATATTGTTAATAAGTTACA
>CAOKHR010000325.1 GCA_948468325.1 uncultured Lachnospiraceae bacterium
GAAATTTGTTGTAATTAAATGTCGTTTGAGACACAATACAGGCTTTTTGGGCAGCAGGAATGATCAGATTTTCGGCTTCTTCTTTCGTCTGCAGGACAGTTGTTCTCTCCGGAGCCGACCATCCTTTGATTCCTTCTATTTCCGGATGGGAATCATTGCCGATAATAATTACATGATAACCCTTTTCACTGTACTCCTTTACGAAACGGTGAATTTTAATGACAAACGGACAGGTGGCGTCTACAATTTTAAACCCCATCTCCTGTATTTTATCATATATTTCTCTGGAAACTCCATGGGAGCGTATCACCATAATTCCTTTTGGAAGATCTTTTAAATCCTCAAGGTTACAGACAACATGCACCCCTTTTTTTTCCAAATCTTCTACAACCTCTTCATTATGAATAATCGGTCCGAACGTATAAACCGGTACTTTGCTGTTTTTTGCTTCTTCATATACTTTATCTACTGCGCGCTTTACCCCGAAACAGAAGCCTGCGCTTTTTGCCAGAATTACCTGCATACCGCTTTCTCCCGACAGATTTTTTGAATTTCCTGTACCACCTGTTCAATCGTCATATTGGATGAATCTACCAAAACCGCATCTTCCGCCTGCTTTAGAGGCGACTCTTTTCTGTGCATATCGCGGTAATCCCTCTCTTCAATATCTTTCTGGACTGCTTCAAAATCACATGTTACTCCTTTTGCCTGCAGTTCATCATAACGCCGTTTTGCACGGGCCCGGGAACTTGCCGTCAGATAGATTTTCACCTCTGCATGCGGAAGCACACAGGTTCCAATGTCTCTGCCGTCCATAATCACATCCGTATCTGCCGCCAGCTTTTGCTGAAGTGAGACCAGCTTTTTACGGACGTTTGGATATATACTGACAGAAGAAGCCATGCTTCCCACTTCTTCACTGCGGATTTTTCCGTTTACATTTTCTCCGTTTAAAATCACCTGCTGTTCGCCGTTTTCATAACGAATCGTAATATTGACTGCATCACTTGCCGATGTGACTGCATCTTCGTCGGAACTGTCTGTTTTCTGCTCCAGAAAATAAAGAGCCATTGCACGGTACATCGCACCGGTATCTACATATACAAATCCCATTTCCTTTGCCAGCTTTTTGGCAATTGTGCTTTTTCCGGCGCCTGCCGGTCCGTCAATTGCAATATTCATTTTTGTTCACTGCTCCTCTTACTCTATACATTTTGAGACCACTCCGCAGGAGTGTGTCATACTGGGATGCCCTTTGGGTATACTATTGCCTGCCAGATACCCGGTAGACCAGGCAATCTGCAGATTAAATCCTCCTGTCATTGCGTCCAGATCGAGCACTTCTCCGGCAAAATAAAGTCCTGCAATCCGTTTGGATTCCATTGTAGACGGATTGACTTCTTTGACGGAAACGCCGCCTTTTGTAATAATTGCTTCATTAAAGTCTCTCAAGCCTGTCAATGTTACAGGAAATGCCTTTAACACCTGTATCAGTTTTTTTCGCTCTTCCTTCGTAATCTCATGTATTTTTTTATCGGGGTCCACGCCGCAGAGCCGGACAACTACCGGAATCATCTTCGAAGGAAGCAGTCCCTGCAGGGAATTTTTAAACTGCTTATTTTTATTTTCCTCAAAATCCCGAAGAATCCGTTTATCCAGCTGATTTTCACTAAGTGCCGGCTTTAAGTCAATTTCCATGTCAAGTTCCTGTTTTTTCAGCTCTTTCCCCACAAGACTGCTTGCTGATAACATCAGCGGCCCGCTGACTCCAAAATGTGTAAAAAGCATTTCTCCAAAATCCTCAAACAATACTTTTTGGCCTTTTCGGATTGTTATACGGACATTTTTCAGCGAAAGTCCCTGCATCTGAAATACATAAGTTTCTTTTACCGTAAACGGCACAAGTGCAGGCGAAACTTCTGTAATTTTATGTCCGCACTCTTCTGCAAATATATAACCGTCTCCGGTGGAACCTGTGCTCCGGTAAGAAATCCCTCCGGTAGCCAGTATGACAGCATCTGCGTATACTTCTTTTTTGTCTGCCAGACGAACGCCGGTGCACCGGTTTTCTGCGGTGATAAGCCCTTCCACTCTGGTAAAAAGATGAATTTGCACGCCCGATTTCTGCAAAGCACCGCCTAGTGCCGCAATCACATCGGAAGAATGATCCGATGCCGGAAACACACGGTTTCCGCGTTCCGTTTTCGTCTTTACGCCATGCTTTTCAAAAAAATCAATGACTCTGAAATTATCATACGCATAAAATGCGCTGTATAAAAATTTAGCGTTCGATACAACATTGGAAAAAAAAGTATCTGCATCCGATGCATTTGTAATATTGCATCTGCCTTTCCCTGTAATAAATAATTTTTTTCCGAGTTTTTCATTTTTTTCAAATAATATAACTGAATGTCCTTTCTCTGCCGCAGCAATTGCCGCGAACATTCCGGCGGGACCTCCTCCGATTACAATTACTTTTTTCATAATTTATCTCCAATGCCGGTTTGCCTTAATGCGACAACTAACTCCGCAGGAGCATGTCATCTTGGGATGCCCTTTAGGGTATAATGCATTTTGACAGTATCACCGACAGGCTCTATTTCATCACTTTCATATACCTGATATTCATCCCAGATTTTTTCCAGCATTTCTAATGTTTTTGCGACTTTCGGCTGTTTTTTCAGGTACAATGCCGCAATCAGGGCATTGATGATACTAAGCGGCGCCACCAGGGAATCCACCACAGATGTCATACTGCTTCTGGCAATCAGATTACAGGA
>CAOKHR010000326.1 GCA_948468325.1 uncultured Lachnospiraceae bacterium
ACTTTTCCAGATTTTATTCCCCATCGCCGCTTCGCCGGAAAGAGGATGCCCTGTCAGCATCCGGAAAAAAACAGCGCTTACAGAATATAAATCTGCCGGGGCTTTTATATTTTCTTCTTCTTTCAGTCTGACTTCCGGAGCCGTATACCCTTCTTTTTCACTGAAAAAACAGATTTCCCCCTCTTTTCTTTTCATTGGCCAGACACTGTTATAGTCAATCAGCAATGCATAAGTGGGAAGTATAAGTATGTTGTCCGGACTGATGTCGAGATGCAAAATGCCGTTATCGTGAAAACCTTTCAATGCATCCAGTATCATTTTTATGCCGGACGCCGCTTCCCGCAGTGTCTGAAACTGCTTTCCCTCTTCCAGAAGGCTCTGCAGATTCCTGCCTCCATGAACCGGCAGTACCGAATAAAAGGTTCCGTATTCTTCAAAGGAATTTAAATTGCCGGAAATCTTCTCCGGAATACGCGCAAGCAGATCCAGATTTGCCTGATTGCCTTTATAAAAGCTCATGCGGCACTGCTCCATAAAAGCTTTTCCGTCCGGCCTGCAGCGGACCCTGCCTGTCTCATCCCGATAGACCAGTCCTTTCGGATGGTACGGAAACAATTCTTTAATTAAAACCTCATGCCTTCTGTCGCTGCTTAACCCGTCCTGATAAGACGCCCTGTAAACTATTGTACTGCCCCCATATCCTTCTACTGCTTCAATTCGGTATTCTGCTCCTCCAAGCAAGAGCTGTTCTCCAATCATGCGCGGCTTTCGTCCCTGTTCCATACCTGCTCCTTTTTGTACCGTAACTTTTCTGCTGCTCTTTGCTTATCATAACACCCTGCATTCTTTGAAACTGCAGTTTTTTTCTCTGAAAAAAACGTATCAGGGAAATAAAATTTCCATCATCTGCTCCATTCTGTCTGCCGCATAATCATCCCCCTGCGCCCGCAGTGCATAGATTACCAGAAAATCAAAAGGATTTCCCGCATCCAGACGGTTCATCCCGTAAGTATCCAGAAACATATCCATCCTTTTCCATCTTATTTCCAGCATAGTATCTGCATCCTCTTCCAAATCCTCAAAAAAATAATCGCCATCTTCTTCCCCTGGCTCCATGTCAAATGCTTCCGTAACCAGATACAGCAAAAGCAGAGCTTTCCGGCTGACATCCTCCTGCCGCCTGCGCATCCGGATCAGTTCCCCCTCATTGGGCCAGCATCTTTTTACAAGTTTCTGCAAAGGCGTCATCTCCTGGCTCTTCACTCCCTTCTTTCTGGGCTGGGAGGGAATGTTCATCCTGAGATATTCCTGCATTACCTGATCTAACGTAAAGCTCTTTTCCTCTCCGTCTCCGCCTTTTCCTTTCGGGTTCTGCAGGACATCCAAAAGCTCCACAAACTTCTGATAAGCTGTTTCATGCAGTATCCCAAGCTCCTGTCCGTGTTCTTTCAGAAATGCAATAAAATCTTCCTCCGATGTCACTTCGCGGAACATTTCCTGCAGCTTTTTTGTATACCCAAAAGGCGTTCCAAAAGCAGCGCCCTTTTTAAAATCATCCCGATTCCATGCAGACTCACACAGCAAAACTGCCCGTTCTTTCAGCTTAACTGCCTGTTGCCAGGTCAATCCCATGCGCAGGGCATATGCGTAAGCCAGCTCCTTGGGATTGCGGTAATGTATCCCGGTCTCCGCAATCATGCCAAGCACCCTGCTGGCCTCCTCTTCATTTAATTTTAAAATAAAGCAGATTTGAAACAGCGTTTCTCTGTTTTGGGGCAGATTTTTCCCGTTTAACCAGTTGCGCACTTTTCGCGCAACTGCATTTTTTTCTTCTCCGGTAATCTCCGCTAATCCGTCCACCAGCTTTTCCTTGAGCCCCTCCGGACAAAACCCTGCAAGCAGATATGCAAAGCTTCTGAATATTGCGCCTTCTTTCAAAAAATCCGCTATTTGCTGCGGAGTCTTTTCTTCCCCTTCGAAAAACGACATATTATTTTGTGAAATTACTGTCATACCATAATTCATAATGGGTGTCCTTTCAGATCGTGTACAACAAAAAACCGTCATTCATATAACGGTTTTTATTGACTTCTCATATTATAAACCATTCGATACAATCATCTATATCAATTGAAATTACAAAACAGAAAGGCCTGTCTATGAAAGAATTTGATTCTCTAAAAAGAATACAGGAACTTTGCAGCGAACGAAAATGGTCTTATTACCAGTTAGCAAAAGTTTCCGGCATTGCATATTCCACCTTAAGCACAATGATAAATAAACACAATGCGCCTTCTCTTCCGACACTGCAGAAGCTCTGCGCCGGATTCGGCATTTCCATTACGGATTTTTTCGAGCCGGACAGAAGCAGCAGTCTGCTGACGAAAGAGCAGGCGGAATGCCTTTCTTTGTTTACGGCGCTTTCCCCAAAAGATAAAGAACTCGCCATTGCATATTTAAAAGGTTTGTCAAAAGTTTTATAAAAGAGCCGGAAATCAGAAATCTCCAGCTCTTAAATTTCACTGCCGCAAATCAAATCAGAAATCTACATCTGTATCATAATAGCAGCATTTCAGCAGTTTTTCCATCTCTTCCTGACTCGGTTGCCTTGGGTTGGAACCTGTGCAGGCATCTAAAATAGCATTTGCCGCAATCTCCGGAAGCCTCTCCAAAAATACTTCTTCCGGTACGAATCCGTTTTCTGCCGGATAGCTGTCAGGGCCGTAATTTTTGATGC
>CAOKHR010000327.1 GCA_948468325.1 uncultured Lachnospiraceae bacterium
TTACAACAATCTGAATATGAATAAAATCGAATCAAGGCCGATTCAGGGCAGAACCTGGGAATACCGGTTTTTTGCAGATATAGAAGGAAATCTTGCAGACGGAGCCGTGCAGAATGCTTTAAACGGATTAGAAGACCAAACGGAAAGGCTTAAAATTCTCGGCAATTATTAAGAGACGGCAAAAGGAGAACTTATGTACAGTATAAAAGAGCTGATCGTATACAGAGATTTTGAAGAACACCGCTTATTTTATGATTTCACATCGCTGATTGAAAATTGCGGCAGCAATTGCACCGACAGTGAGGAGATGGCAGAGAAATACTATGCATGCTTACATGCACTGGTGGAAATTGCCGCAAGCCATGGTTTTGCAGGCAACATCTGGCACAATTTTCTGACGTTTCTGCTTGTCAGCAATGAAAATGCCTACAGCCGTGCCTGTGAAATCCGGGGAGAGGCAAAAGGAAGCATAAGCAGGGCGGCATATCATGATTTTGTTATTTTAAAAGAATTATTTTCTTTTGATCTCCATAAATTAGAAACGGCGCTTCATGTAGAAGGAGTGGATCTGATTGAAAATTTTGAACGTGCAGAGGACAACGGAAGGTTATTTAACCAGCGCATTCGAAACAGGATTTGCGAACTGAGCGTGCATCTGGAAGAGGCCGTGGATGCGGAGGCGTTTCAGAAAGCTGTTACGGATTTTTACAGAGATTTCGGCGTCGGAAAGCTTGGCCTGCACAAAGCGTTCCGCATTGAGCATACCAAAAGGGGCGCAGAGATTGTTCCGATTACCAACATTGCCCACGTCAGGCTGGATGATCTGGTGGGATATGAAATTGCCAAGAAAAAGCTGGTTGATAATACAGAAGCTTTTGTGGAAGGCAAAAGGGCGAACAACTGCCTGTTATTCGGAGATGCGGGAACAGGCAAATCTTCCAGTATCAAAGCGATTGCCAATCAGTATTACGAAAAAGGACTGCGTTTGATTGAGATTTACAAACATCAGTTTCAGGACTTAAACGACGTGATTGCACAGATAAAAAACCGCAATTATAAGTTTATCATTTATATGGATGATCTTTCGTTTGAAGATTTTGAGATTGAATATAAATATTTAAAAGCTGTAATAGAAGGGGGACTTGAGAAAAAGCCGGATAATATTTTGATTTATGCGACGTCAAACAGAAGGCATCTGATTCGTGAGAAATTTTCCGATAAGGCACAGCTGTCAGATGATCTGCACAACAATGACACTGTTCAGGAAAAGCTTTCTCTTGCAGCGAGATTCGGCGTGCAGATTTATTACGGAGCTCCGGACAAAAAAGAATTTGGAGAAATTGTAAAGACGCTTGCCAGGACGCATCAGGTTCCGATGGGAGAGGAGGAATTGTTAAAAGAAGCAAATAAGTGGGAATTAAACCACGGCGGACGTTCGGGAAGAACGGCGCAGCAGTTTATTGATTATCTCTTGGGAAAAGGAGGAAATGTATGAAAATATTTGCGGCAATCTATATCGGTTTTTATGAAGTAAGCCTGAAAATATTTGAGCTTATGGCAAAAAAGCCAATTCGGGAGATTGATCATATCAGGGCAAGAGTGGAAATAGGCAAAGACACCTATCAGAAAGGATATATCGGTTATGAGCTGATGGATGAGCTTGGCAGTATTTTGTCCGAATACAAAAAAATTATGGACGGTTACAGGACGAATGCTTATACGGCTTATGCCGGAGGTGTATTCCGCGGCATTAAGAATCAGCTTTTTGTACTGGATCAGCTCTATATCCGTACGGGAATCCGCATACAGGTGCCAAGCAATTCAGAACACCGATTCATCGGATATAAGTCTGTGGCATTTCAGGAAGAATTTAATGAAATGACAAGGCAGGGAGCGGCAGTAGTTGATGTGGGCGGAGGAAATCTGCAGATTACTTTGTTTTCAGAGGGTAAAGTAATTACGACACAACATATGGTGCTTGGAACGATGCGGCTCAGGGCGCAGCTTTCCGGCATCAAAAATTCAGTGGCCAATTATGAAAATCAAATGGAAGAGCTGGTAAATAAAGAGCTTGAAGTCTTTAAATCTCTGTATTTGAAAGATTACAAAATGAAATACATCATCTTTATGGGTGAATATATCATGGAGCTGATGAAAAAAGTTGAAAAAAAGGGAAATAAAGTAGTCAGTACAGAGAAATTTGCAAAGACAATGCGTAAACTATATAAGAAAAATCCCACGCAGCTTGCATCGGAACTGGATCTGCCGAATGAAGAGGATCCGCTTTTGATGCCGTATATTGTTGTTTATACCAGGCTTGCAGAAGAGCTTAACGCGGAAGAAATCTGGGCGCCGGGTTACAGTGTCACTGACGGTATGGCGTATGATTATGCAGAAAAACAGCGCATTATCCGTCCAACACATGATTTTAACGAAGATATTATTTCAGCGGCCAAGCAGCTTTCCAGACGATACGACAGTTTTACGCCGCATATTGACGCGCTGACACAGATGGCGTCTTTGATTTTCGATGCTATGAAAAAAGTGCATTGTCTTGGCAAAAGGGAGAAGCTTCTTTTGCAGACGGCGGCTATTCTCCATGACTGCGGTAAATATGTAAGCCTCGCACACGGCCCGGAATGTGCTTACAATATTATTATGGAATCTGAGATTATCGGATTAAGCCATTTGGAAAGGCAGATTGTGGCAAGTACAGTGCTCTATAATACA
>CAOKHR010000328.1 GCA_948468325.1 uncultured Lachnospiraceae bacterium
GGCATACGAGATACGCTCACCTCGGATTCGTGACTGGAGTTCAGACGTGTGCTCTTCCGATCTAGGAGAGGAAAGCAAAAATCTGCGGTATCTTGTCGAAACCGGAAAATCAAGTGTGTATGGATAAAAATCAGATGAAAGAAGTGTTTGGAAGCTATTCCCATACGGCAGGCGGATTTATAGAGATATACGGGTACACAAATATGGAAAAAGCCCGCGGTCTTTTGGAGAACGCGGGCTTTGTGGTTTTACAGTAGCAATATGCCGTTTTTCTCACATGCATCGGCATCTTCTATCGGCCAGAGAGAAGACTGAACTTCTCCGATGTGAGCTTTTCTTAAAAAGAACATACAAATTCGGGACTGTCCGATTCCGCCTCCAATGGTAAAAGGAAGTGTACCGTCAATGACTGCTTTCTGAAACGGCAGTCCGGCACGCTCCATGCAGCCTGCTTTTTCAAGCTGGGAAAGCAGCGAATCTTTGTCTACGCGGATTCCCATGGAAGATAATTCCAGCGCAATATCAAGAACCGGATAATATACGACAATATCGGCATTTAATGCCCAGTCGTCATAGTCCGGTGCACGTCCGTCATGGGGCTTGCCGTTTGCCAGTTTATCTCCAATCTGCATAATGCAGACGGCTCCCTTTTCCTTTGAAATCAGATATTCCCGTTCTTTTGGAGTCGATTTCGGGAACATTTTTTCTAATTCGCTGGTTGTAATAAAGAAAATGTCATGAGGGAGAATTTCCTCGATATAATCGTACTGAATGGACATATATTTTTCTGTTTTGCGCAGGCATTTGTAAACAGTGCGTACCGTATCCTGCAGAAAATCCAGTGTACGGTCTTCTTTTCGTATAATTTTTTCCCAGTCCCACTGGTCTACAAAAATAGAATGAATATTATCCGTTTCTTCATCGCGGCGGATGGCATTCATATCGGTATAAAGGCCTTCTCCCACGGAAAAACCATACTTCTGCAGTGCATAGCGTTTCCATTTGGCAAGGGAGTGAACGACTTCTGCTTTTTTGTCGTTTCGTTCTTTGATACCGAAAGAAACCGGCCGTTCCACGCCGTTTAAATTGTCGTTTAGTCCGGTGTCCGGATCTACAAAAAGAGGCGCGGATACGCGGGCCAGATTCAAACGTGTAGATAACAGGTTCTGAAAGAAATCTTTTACGGTCTTAATAGCAATCTGCGTATCATGCAGATTTAGCGCAGATTGATAATCTGCCGGAATAATAAATTGTTTCATAATGAACAGCTCCTTATGTGTCGTTTCTATCGTTTATTTTGCATTTTTTTGAGCAGGAAGTCAAGAAAAACGCATAGGAGATTTTTTTGCAATAGGGCGAAATGCACAAAATGTAAAAAAATGTAAAAAGTAGTTCACAATTATGTTGAAGCGTGTGGATAGTTATCCACATTTTTTGAATGGGAAAAACAGGGAAATATGAAGTTATACACGAAGTTATCCACATTATCCACAAAATCCGGCAGAAAAAAGTGGCTTATAAACAATATTTTTAAGAACAAACGTTTTGTGAGATTGCAATAAAACTTAACATTTTTTTAAAAAAAATGAAAAAAATATTGACATTTCAGATTTAACATAATCTTGTGAAATCACACAAACAATGCTATACTATCCCATACAGGAATGACAGGAGGTATGTATGAAAGCAGAATTTGATATAACTTTGAGCAGTAAAGATATGTACCGTTTCAGCATGTATCATGCATATACGGGCAGTCAGGGGATTATTTCTATTTTGATTGCAATTGTTTGTTTTGCTGCATCCGTCTTCTCCGTTGGTTCTATGGAGCTAACCTATACGGTTCTTTATGCACTATTCGGAGTGCTGTTTCTTGGATATATGCCTTTTCATCTGTATTTAAGCTCCAAACAGCAGATAAAAAGATCAGAGGTTTTACAAAATGCACTTCATTATATAGCAGACGACGACGGAATCCATACTTCGCAAAACGATGCTTCGGCAGATCTTCCGTGGGATGCAGTGTATAAAATTGTTTCAACCAAAAGCAGTGTTTTTATATATAGCAGCCGGATTAATGCTTACATTATTCCGAGGGACCAGCTTGGAAAAGAATACGAAACTCTGCGGCAGCTTGCAGCGGCACATCTGCCGAAATACAGACTGAAAATGAAGTAAGAGGACAAATCATGCAGACAATATATGAAACATTTTCCTGTGAAGAGACATTTCGGCTTGGCAAAATGCTTGGGGAAACGGCAGGGCCGGGGGATGTGTATACGCTTGAGGGAGATCTGGGTGTGGGAAAAACCGTTTTTGCACAGGGAATCGCAGAGGGTCTTGGAATTGGGGAACCGATAAGCAGCCCTACTTTTACCATTGTTCAGATTTATGAGAGCGGCAGAATTCCGTTTTATCATTTTGATGTGTACAGAATCTGCGATGCGGAAGAAATGGAAGAAATTGGATACGAAGATTATTTTTACGGGGACGGACTGACACTGATTGAATGGGCAAATCTGATTGAAGAGATACTGCCCGAAAAGCGGAAGCACATTACTATATTAAAAGATTTGGAAAAAGGTTTTGATTACCGGAAAATTATAATTGCAGAGGTAGATATATGAAAATATTAGCAGTTGACAGCTCGGGGCTTGTGGCAAGTGTGGCAGTTGTCGTTGATGAAAATCTGGCAGGAGAGTTTACCGTAAATTATAAAAAAACGCATT
>CAOKHR010000329.1 GCA_948468325.1 uncultured Lachnospiraceae bacterium
TGCGCACATTTTTTGAAAAAACGGACAAAGATACGTCTGTCTATTTCAAAGACAAAAAAATATGGGCATGCGGGGAAAGATATCAGAGGCATCAGGGGATTTATCCCGTTATTTTTCTTACTTTTAAGGATTTGAAATACAGTACATGGAAAGATGCACTGTTAAATATACAGGCTTTGATTACAAAAGAATATGTCAGGCATGAAGAAGTATGGTACAGCAGAAAATGCAATGACTTTGACAGGAAATATTGCGCAGATCTTATAAACGGTTCACTGGATCCGTCTTTACTTGCGAACTCCATTGCGTATTTGTCAGAAATGCTTGAAAAACATTGGGGTATTGCGCCAATGATTATGATTGATGAGTATGATACGCCGATTCAGCAAGGATTCATGTGCGGCTATTATCAGAAAATGATTGACTTTATGCGAAATTTATTTTCCGGGGCATTTAAAGATAACAGTCATTTGTCGTATGGTTTTCTTACTGGAATTCTTCGAGTTGCAAAAGAGAGTATTTTTAGCGGGATGAATAATCTGAAAGTATATTCTGTTTTGGATGAAAGATTCAGCGCGTATTTTGGATTTACAAGACAAGAGATGTCAGAAATGCTGCAGTATTACAACCGGCAGGATAAGTACGGCGAGGTATGCGAATGGTATGACGGCTATCAGTTTGGAGATACGGAAATATTTAATCCGTGGTCTGTAATTAATTACCTGGATGATTGCTGCCGTCCGAAAGCGTACTGGCAGGCGACCGGAAGCAACGACGTTATTCGGCGGATTGTATCGGAAGCTTCGGCGGATGTCAGTGACCAACTGCAGTCTCTGATGCAGGGAAAAACAGTCTTTGCATACGTAGATACATCCGTCATTTATCCGGAGATTCAGAAAAATCCTTCCACCGTATTCAGCTTTCTGCTGACAGCCGGTTATTTAAAGATGATTCGTACGGAAGGGCAGATGGAAGAACATGCGTTTTGTGAACTGATGATTCCGAATAAAGAAATTTTCTACGTGTATGAGAAAGAGATTATTTCGGCGCTGTCAAATGTTTTCAGGCAGTCTACAGCTATCGCTATTCAAAAAGCCATTCTGAATCAGGATGTTTTAGAGCTGCAAAACCAGATCCAGATTTTTTTGCGCCAGACAATCAGTATTTATGATGTGTCACAGGAAAGTTTTTATCAGGGAATGATGCTGGGGCTTTCTGCCATTATGAACAACCGGTACAAGGTTACTTCTAACCGGGAGTCAGGAGACGGGAGATACGATATCCAAATGGAGCCATATGATCAATTGCTGCCAGGCATTTTAGCAGAGCTGAAAGTTTTGAGCAAAAGAAGTGTTGGGAACGCAGATGATGTCGCTGACAAATTGAAAACTTTGTCTGAGGAGGCGCTACATCAGATAAACAGAAGAAACTATGAGGAACTGATGCTGCAAAAAGGAGTGAAACAGATCATAAAACTGGGAATCGCATTTTATAAAAAGCAGGTGGAAATTTTCTGCGTGACAGACAGTGTGTAGAAAAAACAAAAAACAGCAGACAGGCAGATGGCCGGTCTGCTGTTTTTATATGCCAATCGTCTTGACAAATGTATAACATTATGTTATATATTAAATGTAAAACACGACGTTATACATCAAGGAGGAAATAAACATGGGGCAGCAGCTGTCAGAAGCCGAACTTGAAATTATGAAAATCATATGGGAAAATCCAAAGGAGGTGACGTTGTTTCCCTATATTATGGATGAATTGGAGACCAGAGGCAGGCCGTGCCAAAAGAATACTTTGATCGTGCTGTTATCGCGGCTGATGAATAAGGGTTTTTTAAGCGCCAGAAAAATCGGGCGCCGAAATGAATATTCCACACTTATTTCGGAGAAGGATTACCAGACGGCGCAGACAAGAAACTTTCTGGATAAAATATATGAAGGAAGCGTCAGGGGGCTTGTTTCGAATCTGATTACAGGTGACCTGTTAACGGACGAGGAATATGAAGAACTGAAAACGTTGCTGGAAAAAGGGAAAGCGGAAGGGAAAGGAATCAGGGAATCATGAATGTGGTTTTAAAAATTTTCTGCTCGATGTCTGTTTCCGGCAGTCTGCTGATTGCCATTCTGCTTTTGGGAAAACGATTTTTGAAAAACCGCGTCAGCAGACAATGGCAGTATTATATCTGGCTGGTTGTTGTTCTGCGGCTGCTGGTTCCTTTTGGGACTAAGACAAGTCTGCTTGGGAATGCCTATCAGGCTGTGGAACAGGCGGCAGCAAGAACTGTTTCTTTTATAAAAGAGCAGGCTTCGCTGTCGGCACCTTCTGTTGATGAGGAATGGAAAAATGTAGATCGGGCAAATAAAGAGAATGATGCAAATCCAGAAAATATTGAAAATTATGAAAACGCGGGCAGTCTCTTAGATGAGTCTGTAGCTGTTCATCCGCTTGAGGATATTAAGATGCTCTTTCTGGACCATATTTGGCTGCTTTGGCTATTAGTGGCGTTTGGATTGTTCATCCGCAAGGCAACTGTTTATCAGGGCTTTTTGCGTTATATCCATGCGGGGATGGTTCCGGTTTCTGACATAAAAATGCTGGATCAGCTTTCTCTTGCAGCAGTGCAGGCAGGCATAAAAAAACCGGTTGAATTGTGCGTGAATCCGCTTGTGTCTTCACCGCTTTTGATCGGCAAGCTTCATCCATGCATTGTACTGCC
>CAOKHR010000330.1 GCA_948468325.1 uncultured Lachnospiraceae bacterium
CTGTATCTTCTACGGTATCGACTTTTGCCAGAGCCGCGCTTAACAGTGCATAAGATTTTGCCGTATAATCTGCTTCCCTGACAGCTCTTGCCTCCGCAACTTTGTCATTCAGCTGTTCGTTGGCATACTCTTCTTTCGTATATAGCTCTTTAATAGTCTCTTTACACCTGCTGCATGTTCCGCTTCTTTCGCCGTTAGCATCAAACGTGGGCTCTTTCGTAACACTCCATACAGGTACATCATGTCCTGCTGGAATTTTCTGTCCATCGGCTATTTTTTCATCGCAATCAGCACAGTATACATCGCCTGTATAACCCTCTTCCTCACAGCCGGGTTCCTTTGTACCTACCAGATAGCGTTCTCCCTTATGGTCGCAGGCTCCGGTAATTTTAATAGTATACTCATATCCGTCAATTGTAACGGTTGTTGTATCATTCTCGTTTCCTATAGCAGTAAGAAGGACACCAGGCGTCTCAACGTCCCTGTACAGCTTCGACCATGTCTGAATATTTTCTCCCGGATAAAGGACGATCCTTCCTTCTCCTATCTCCGGGTCATTGTAAACCTGCGTAATCAGGTAATGCTTTCCGGATGTAATGGATGTGACGCGCTTATAACCGCGGATCTGGTCTGCATCGGACGGATAGTCCTGTTTTTCAAGCAGCTCAAAAGTGAAATTGCCGCGTTTTATCAGAGGCTCCGTATCACCGTTTGCTGTAGCCACAAAATTTTTATCCGATGTAGCGTCATACTGCATTTTGGTATAATAGAAGAATATAAAACGGTCGTCCGCGCTGCGCATAATTTCAAAGCCCAGGGATCCGTCAGGCCTTTTTACTGTGTGCTGCGTTGGAGAGGTTCCAAAAAATCTGGCCCCGCTGTCATTGAGCAAATACTTACCGTTTAATGCACTCTGGATCGTATAAATTTCATCTCCGGAATTGCCTGCTGATGCAAAAATAAACTCGGCGCCGGACATATTAACATCCGTGTTCGGTACTTTGGAATAGCCTGACAAGCTGTCCTTGGCTGTCCGTTCACAATTAAACAGGGACGGCGTCTTTTGCAAATAGGATTCTACTTTTGCAACATTACTATCAACTACATCACAATCATCTACAGAAACATCTGCGAAGAATTTCTTTTCATTTTTCCGCATTTCAAGATTTAAATCACGGCAGTGAATATTATAAATAATATGGTTTACAACAACTCGTGCATCACCGCTTCCCTTAGCGGTAATTTTAAGAGTCTTCTGTGCTTTTCTTGTTACTGTGCGCATTCCGTATACCAGTTTTGTCTGACCGGCACGGCTGTTACGCGGATAAAGGATAATAATCGGCATTATATCCTCGTCAGCAAAATAGCTGCCGCGCCGAATGTTTTCCTTTGGAATATATGTGATTAAATATTTTTCATTCGGAGTAATTTCCGTCACTTTTTTGTATCCCGGAATAAGTTCAAGTTTTGCATCTTCGCCTGTAAGTTCTTCATCCGGTTTCATTTTCTGAAGGAATGTAAAACCTCCGTCTAATTGATTTTTATTATTGTTCCAACCGCCCTGTCCGTCAAAACGCATTTTGAGAACATTAAACATATTCACCCGATTTTTTGCAGTAGACATAAAGTTAAATTCGCCCTCTGCCAGTTTTCCTGCGTCTCCTACAGTAATATATTTCTCCGGTGTGTGTGTAATAATAATATTTCTCGCAGGCTTAGCAGCAGAAAAATTAAATTTAGGATTCTCGCCGACAAGATACCTTCTGTCAAGCGCAGCATAAACGATATACTCTTCATTATCTCCATTTACCGGTTTGGTAATTGTAAATTCAGCCCTTTCAATCGTCTGATCTGCGATTGAATCAACAGCCGCTTCGGTATGCAGGAAAGTATCGCTTATACTGCCGTCTCCAATCACACTAAAACCATCCTGATTGTCGTCGCTTGCTGCACGCGGATACAGTGCGGGAACTTCTTCTTCTATTTCTTCTCCTCTGTCAAATTCAACAGCTACAACGCTTTCGTCCGGATCCTGGCCGCTCATGGGCTTCTCTGTTACACCGTTCATATGCGCACTGCCTACTACCGTGTAGCTTCTTTCATAGGCATCTCCTACCGTCAAATTCAAATCCACTGTTACATGAGGAATGTAATGTTCTTTGACAACATCTAAAATTCCAAGTTTGCGGAAGTTCACGCTTCCCGCTCCGCTTTCCCATATAATTCCAATGTTGTCTCCTGCATTGAACTGATCTATACAGGAATTTTGGAAATTGTTTCTGCATTTCCGGCTTCTGTATCACCATCACCTGTAACGCCGCTGCCGGTGGAAAGAAATGTCATAATCCGTCCGTCTGTACGGTCAGCTCCAACGGGTGCCGAAATCAGAAGACCTTTTCTTTCGTCTATTGGTTTCAAATAGGAAATAACAGACGGATTTGTACCCTGCGGACTTCTTGTTCCCGTAGAAACAGGAGCAGAAAATACAAATTTGTTCTCCGCATTTCGCTCCGCATCTGCATAACTGATCAGCCCCTGGTCATTCTGGAATACCATGCGAAGCTTGCCATCGCTAAGTTCAACGATCTCACCCGGTCCAATCCATGTTCCGGCCGCATCTTCTCCGCCGCTGTTTTCAAAATCCGGTACATTATCAGAACGGTGCCACTGGTTGTCGCCGCCGGTACTCTTGTCCAGCCAGATTACGCTGG
>CAOKHR010000331.1 GCA_948468325.1 uncultured Lachnospiraceae bacterium
AGACATTGAAAAAAGCTTTATTTTTCAATGTCTGCATGACTTTGCGATTGCCCTATACCAGTTCCACATCTTCCAGCAAATTGCCGCTGTCTGCCGCTGTAGTCGCAAGGACATCGCACCGTTCATTCTGAGGATGTCCGTCATGCCCTTTTACCCAGTGAAAACGGATTGCATGCGGCTGCTTTAAGGAAAGTAATTTCTTCCAGAGATCAATATTTTTCACCGGCTTATTGTCGGATTTTTTCCAGCCCTTTTTC
Organism: uncultured Lachnospiraceae bacterium; assembly: GCA_948468325.1. Lineage (GTDB taxonomy): Bacteria > Bacillota > Clostridia > Lachnospirales > Lachnospiraceae > Roseburia_B. The sequence goes on from CAOKHR010000331.1 coordinate 258, forward strand.
TGCCAGCTTTCAATCCACCTCTGATTAAACGCATCCACCACATATTTCGAATCCGAATAAAGGTCTATTTCACAGGGACGGTTCAAACATTCCAATGCACGGATAACTGCCATAAGCTCCATACGGTTGTTTGTCGTTTTCTGGTATCCTGCCGAAAGTTCCTTCGTATGCAGCACTTCATTTTTGTCCAGATATTCCAAAACCGCGCCGTAGCCTCCCGGCCCGTTCGGATTCCCCCTTGCGGCGCCGTCTGTATAAATCGTCACTTTCATCATAGATTTGCTCCTTTCTGCGGAGCATCCAAAATTTCATACGACTCGTTTTCCCCTGAAATGTCAACTACTCTGGCTGCAAATGCGCCGTTGGAAATTTTTGATTTAAAGGATGCAATGTAGCTGTAGTCCTGCCACATATGCATGGGAAAAATTACTTTTGCATCTACATGTTCCATAAAATAAAACAATCCGTCCTCCGCATATTTTTTCTGTCTGGAATCTAAAGGCACAAACGCAACATCTATTTTATCATCTTCCAGTTTATGAATTGCACGCTTGTATTCTCTTACCTCTTTTCCGTTTACGAGATCTCCGGCGCCGTCCCACTTCCAGAGATTCAAATCACCTGCATGATAAATCGTTTTATTTTCCATATGAATCAAAAATGCAACGCCTGCATCGGTAGAGCGCAGCGTTTTTATCTCCATATCATTTACTTCATAATGTTTGTCCGGCTGGACAAATGTAATCTTTTCTTTTTCCAGTGCGTTGGTTCCGTTGCGTCTCGGATAAGCTCCGCAGCGTCTGATGTCTTTGGATAAAATATAATGAATCTTTTCATATGCATCTGCCCATTTGAAAATTTCAGGATCAAAATGGTCCTGATGCGCATGGCTGGCAAACACATAAAGCGGCTTACTTTTATCAAATTCCGGCAGTACCCCGGTAAAATTATATCCCTTTACCCTTCCGTTTTTAAAATAATCAAAAATCAGCACTCTCTCATCCGTTTCTGCCACAAAACAACTGTGATGCACAAATGTCACAATCATGACCGTATCCTCCCGATAATCTCATTGGCACGGCGGTAAACTTCTTCCTCGTCAGTGCCAATATAAAATTTTTGATTTTCATATAATATCTTCCCGTTTACCATTGTAAGCTTCACATTCTGCTTGCTGCCGGAATAAACAATATTTTTGACAAAATTATTCTCCGGCTGCATATTGGGCTGTTTTAAATCAATCACAATCAAATCTGCAAGCTTTCCCTCTGCCAGTGAGTCGCACTCATTTAGTCCCATGGCTTTGGCCCCGCCTGCAGTTGCCATATAAAGCACATCCTCGGCGGATACGCATGCAGCATCTTTCTCCCTGACTTTTGCCAGACCACTGACAAGAAACATCTCCCGAAACATATCCAGACAATTGTTGCTGGCCGGTCCGTCCGTTCCGACTGCAACATTAATTCCTTCTTTTAAAAACCGGTTTACCGGCGCTATGCCGCTTGCCAGTTTCAGATTGGAAGCCGGATTCGTCACTGCAGTCAGTCCGCGATTTTTAAATATCTCAAAATCCTTTTCTTCCAGATAAATACAATGATAACCGCCTCCGCCGTAACGGTACATGCCAAGATCTTCCGTAAGCTCTGTCGGCGTCTTTCCGTAGCGTTTTTTACAGTCTGCTACTTCCGAAGCAGTTTCGGAATTGTGAAGCCATACAGGAGATTTCACTTTCTCCGCCAGAGAGGCAAGTCCTTCCATTAATTTGAGAGAAGTCGTATATTCTGCATGAAATCCCATCAGAAAACCTGTCAGATCACTCATTTCGCGGATCTTATAATAAAGCTCCTCTACTTCCTCCAGCGACTGGCAGAAATCATTCAGACCGCTCGTAAATACCGTCCGAAACCCGCAGTCCACAGAAGCCCTTGCTCCCGGCAGCGGTGCGAAATACATATCAAAATTAGACGTAATGCCGCTGGTTAAATATTCCATAATTCCGAGTTTGCACAAATGGTAAATATCTTCCTGCGTAAGTTTGGCTTCGTTCGGAAAGACCTGCCGGTTCAGCCATTCCTGCAATGGCAGGTCATCTGCATAGGAGCGCAGAAATGTCATCGCCGTATGGGTGTGGGCATTTTTAAATCCGGACATTAGTACATTGCCCTCTGCATCAATTTCCCTGTCCCATAAAATGGCTCTTTTGTCTTTCTCTTTTCCGTCTCCAATGTATGCAATTTTATTTCCTTTCACCCAGAGTTCTCCTTCTTCCAGAGAAAATCTGTGATTTTCTGAAAGAAGCAGTATTTTGGCATTGAAAAACCGAATATTCAAACTTCCACCTCTGCTTTCTGATTCAGATACTCTCCCATCCGGACAATAGATTCATACACCAGCTTTTGAAACTGCGGCGCAGTTTTATCTGCCGTTTCCTGAATTTCCGCATGTGTCA
>CAOKHR010000332.1 GCA_948468325.1 uncultured Lachnospiraceae bacterium
GAGCTATTGAAGTGGGCAGCAGAAAAAAAAGGCCGTTATATTATAGAGGACGATCATGACAGCGAATTTCGGTACAAAGGAAAGCCGATTCCTTCTCTGCAGGGAAGTGATGTAAATGGAAATGTTATTTATATCGGTACTTTTTCCAAAAGCATCAGTCCGTCGATTCGTGTCAGCTATATGGTACTGCCGGAAGCTCTGATGGATTCTTATTATACGAACTGCGGCTTTTATGCTTCGACAGTTCCGAAAGAGCAGCAGAGGGTTTTGGCGGCTTTTTTAAATCAGGGGTACTTTGAACGGTATCTCAATAAAATGCGCAGGGTGTATAAGGCGAAGCATGATCTGTTTCTGGCTCTTTTAAAGAAAGAAAGCTGGGTGCGTAAGATTTACGGAGATTATGCGGGGATGCATCTTCTGGTGGAAGTAAGGACGCAAAAGAGTCTTTCTGCGATGGTAGAAGAGGCAAAGGCGAAAGGCGTGCGCGTTTATGATTTGGAGGAATATAAGGTTTCCGGTGCAAAGCAGCGGACAGCAGAAAATCCTGCGCTGCTTTTGGGATATGGGGCGCTGAATGAGGATGAGATGCGCAAAGGGATTGACTGCATTCGTGAAATTTTTAACGGCAGGGAAATAAAAAAAGAAGAATAAACAATTTACAGAAAGAAAAGGAAATTGTAGAATAGAAGTATCAAATATAAAGGGGGATTGCTATGAAAATCAGGAAAAAGGGTGTTTGGATTTGTGGATTTCTTTTGGCGCTTTTTCTTTGCAGTCCGGTGCAGGTTTTTGCTAAAGCAGAGTGGCGGACAGTCGGTGACGCCGTTGTGAACGGCAATACATGCATGCTTACGGATTCTGTTTTTCAATCGGCAGGAGGTTTATTTTACAATACGCCTCTGGATATGCGGGAAGATTTTATTTTATCATTTCAGTATCGGGTTGGAGACAATACGGATTCAACGAGAGAAGGCTTTATGCTGATTTTTGGAAATACTCCGCTTAATAAGGGGGATTATGGTTCTGATTTGGGGTACGATGATTATATTTACGGAACATCTTCTTTTTATGGGATTGAATTTGACACATACACCAATGCTTATGGTGATATTTCCGGTGAACACATTGCAATTGTAAAAAATTCGGGCAGAAGCAGGGTGCATCTGGATTATGTGAATGAAACTATTAGTGATAACAAATGGCATGACATATTCATTACTTATTCGCAGGGAACACTGTATATTATGAAAGATCAGAAGCTGGTGCTGTTCAGTGACAATTTTTCGCCTCCTGCAATGTCTTATTTCGGATTTTCTGCGTCTACATATTTATATGCATTTGGATGCCAGAAGCATATGGTCCGAAACATTGCTCTTTATGCAAAGGAAGCAAGTCATATTTTGCTGAATGCCAATGGCGGGACATGTTCCGTCACTTCTTTGTATACACTAAAAAACAGGGCAGTTTCTCTGCCGACGTCGAGTCGTTATGGGTATCTTTTTGAGGGCTGGTATACGGAACCTTCCGGAGGAAGTCAAATTTCCGGTAATTATCCGTTTGACGGAGAAAAAACGCTTTACGCACATTGGAAAAACAATACATATACCGTATCTTTTCATCCTGGCAAAGGCAAGGTATCACCTGCTGCAGCAACAGTTATTCGGGGAAATGCAGTCGGAAGCCTTCCGACTCCTGTACGAAAAAAATATACATTTGACGGCTGGTATACGAAGAAGAAAAACGGAAAAAAGATTTCCGCAGGGACAGTTCCAACCAATAATGTTACTTATTATGCCCACTGGGTTCCCAGCAACAAAAAAGTAAATCTGAAATTAAATGCGGCAAAAGGAACCTGCAGCAAGTCCGTACTTACGGTAAAGTACGGAGGGAAATTAAAAGGACTGCCAAAAGCTGCCAGAAAGGGTTATCGTTTTCTTGGCTGGTATACGAAAAAATCAGGAGGAATCAAAGTCTCTGCTTCTACAAAAACAACGGATGTACTTCCGAAAAAGATTTTATATGCCCACTGGGAGAAGCAGACTTCCGGCGGCAGTAATTCTGGCGGAGGTTCCGGCGGCGGTTCAGGCGGCGGAGGAACAAACAGAGTTTCACTTCCGTGTACGGCCTGCAAAGGCAGCGGAAAGTGCAGTACCTGCGGAGGAACAGGATTCCTTTACAGTTCTGCTTCTAAAAAATTTGACAGGAACTGCTACCGATGCAATGCTTCCGGTGTCTGTCAGACATGTAAAGGCAGCGGAGAGCGTTAGTTTGGAATCCGGTCACTATATTTTTCGGAAAAGAGGAGAGCAAAATGGAAACGTGGTATTACGAAGTTGTAAATATTGAAGGCGATTATGCAAATTTAAAACGGACGGATATTTCTTCCGATGATTTAAAACTGGTTGCAAGAGCACTGCTTCCGCCTGAAATTGCGGAAGGCAGCCGGTTAAAATATGAACTGATGCAGTATGAGCTTATGGGGGAATAACTGCAAAAGATTGGCGTGTTTGAAGAATCCTGATACAGTAAAATCTATTATGATGCAAGCGGGGCTTTAAGCCCTGTTTGCTCAACCTATATAAATGGAAGTGAATATATTGAAATTAATTTATCCTGCTATATTTAAGCCTTTTACAGATCAAAGCGGAGGATATGTGGTAGA
>CAOKHR010000333.1 GCA_948468325.1 uncultured Lachnospiraceae bacterium
TAGGAAAGAAGTCTCGGGTACAGCCAAGTCAAAGTTCTTCATGAAACAACCCTGCTTTTTCCTGTTTCGGGTTGACTTTTGGCCCGTGGTTTGTTATTCTAAAAAACGTACGTTAAGAAATTATGAGAGACAATAAAGATATGGATATAAATAATAAATAACAGCATGGTATCTGATACCATAGAACAGGAGGAGAATCATGAGCAATCAGACAAATGATGCAAAAGAAACGAAAAATACAGATATAAATGAGGCGGGCGGAGGATTTGACCAGGTGATTGAGTTCTGTAAGAAGAATAAGCTTTATATAGCGGCTGCAGTCCTGCTTCTTATACTTATCGTTATACTTATAAAATTTATGGGAAGCGGAGGCTCCGGGAACGCGGCCAAAGAAAATACGGAGACAATGCCGGCAGGGACAGAAGTTTCTGTATTGCCGGAAGATAATTTAAAACAGGAATTTGAAAAAGATAAATATCCGGAAATCAATACTTTGATAAAAGCATATTACAAAGCATATGCCAAAGGAAACCTTGATAAACTCCAGACACTGGCAGATCCTATCTCCGATGTGGAAAAAAGTTATATTTCCGCAGTCAGCCAGTATGTAGGCAAATATAAAAATATTTCCTGCTATACCAAGCCGGGATATGACGAAGGTTCTTTCATCGTTTCTGTTTGTCTGGAAATTAAGTTCAAGAAAATAGCGACGACTGCTCCGGGCCTGGAGACTTTCTATATCAGCAAAAGAGAAGACGGTTCCTATTATATTAACAATCTGTACGGACTGTTTAATTCCAAGAGGAATGAATTCGAAGTAGATCAAAACGTATCGGAATTTATTCAGTCGTATAACCAGCAGGAAGACGTGGCTGCGCTGCAGGCAGAGATTCAGCAGCAATATGAAGCTGCACTTGCATCAGATGAAGAATTAAAGACAATGGTAGAAAGCACGATTCCGAACAGTGTTACCGTAGAAGTTTCGGATCAGATTGCCGCGGCTAAGAAAGCAGAGGAAGAGGCTAAGAAAGCAGCAGAGGAAGAAGCGGCGAAAAAAGCAGAAGAAGAGAAAAAAGCGGCTGAGATGGCATCCGCGGTAACCGTATATGCAACCGATAAAGTAAATGTCCGTGCACAGGCAAGCGAGACGGCAGATATTCTCGGACAGTTAGAAATCGGTACGGCAACGACCCGTTTGGAGGACAAGGACGGATGGAGCCGTATTGATTACAACAACGGAACAGAAGGATATGTAAAATCAGAATTTCTTTCTACGGAAGCTCCGTCCGCACAGCAGCCGGCAGAAAACCAGGAAGCTCCGGCATCTGACACAAACGGTTTTGCAGAGGGAACTGTTATCACAATTAAAGAGAGTGTCAATGTCCGTAAGTCTATGGGTGAGGATGCAGAAAAGATAGCGACTGCATTTGCAGGAGAAAAAGTTACCGTTATTATGAGCTATGCGGAAGGCTGGACGAAAGTAACTTATGGAGATAAGACAGGCTTTATTAAAACAGAGTTGCTGAAATAATTGTTAAATTGTTATAAATGAGTAATAATACGGAGACTTAGGCATGCCAGTCTCCGTATTTTCAATATATTAGTATGCATAAAGGAAAAGTGAAATGACAGAGGGAATCAGAATTAACAAATTTCTAAGTGAAGCAGGCGTTTGTTCAAGACGTGAGGCAGACCGGCAGATTGAAGAGGGGAATGTAACAATTGACGGACAGCGGGCAGAAATGGGGAGCCGCGTAATGCCGGGCCAGCGTGTTTTTTTTCTTGGAAGGCCGGTACAAAAAGAGGAAGAGAAAATTTTAATTGCGCTTCACAAGCCAAAAGGAATTGTATGTACGGCAGAAAAGCGGGAAAAAGATAACATTGTAGATTTTATTCACTATCCAAAGAGAATTTACCCTGTGGGCAGGCTGGATAAAGATTCTTCCGGACTTATTTTAATGACAAATCAGGGAGAAATTGTAAATAAGATGATGCGTGCCGGAAATATGCATGAGAGAGAGTATGTTGTGACGGTGAACAAACCGCTGACGGAACCTTTTCTGCGGGGACTTGCCGGCGGCGTACCATTAGTGGAACTTGGAGTGACTACCCGTAAGTGTCAGGTGAAAAAGCTTGGCAAACGGAAATTTATGATTGTTTTAACGCAGGGATACAACCGGCAGATTCGCAGGATGTGTGAATATTTCGGTTATCGTGTCGAAAGTTTAAAAAGAGTTCGGATTATGAATATTTTATTAGGAGATTTGGAGGAGGGAGCATATCGTCAGGTGACAGAGGAAGAGTATCGAAAGCTGATACGATTACTTGCCGATTCCCGAAATGCACCGGTGATTCCGCAAAAAGGAGCAGAGCAATGGACGTAAAATTAAGAATTGATGAGTTAAAAAAGCAGATTGAATATCACAGCAACCGTTATTACAATGAGGATAATCCGGAGATTACCGATTATGAATATGATATGCTGATGCAGGAGCTGAAAAAATTAGAAGCAGAACATCCCGAGCTTTTGAGCAAGGATTCTCCGACACAAAAGGTAGGAGGAAAAGCAAAGCGTCAGGCAGGCGTTCTGGTGCGCCATAATGTACCGATGTTAAGTTTACAGGATGTATTTTCAAAAGAAGAAGTCTTGAAGTTTGTA
>CAOKHR010000334.1 GCA_948468325.1 uncultured Lachnospiraceae bacterium
TAAATGCAATCAGATAGCATCCTTTCTCTGTCAGTCCCAGCTCTTTTGCTACGGCCCTGCCGCTTTCTAAAGGCCTTCCTGTCGACGCCGCCACATAACCGCGCTTTGCCAGTGTCATTTCAATTGCTTTTCGGTTTTGCTCTGAAATTTTCCCATCGTCTGATAACAAAGTCCCGTCCAAATCCGTAAAAAGAATTCTGCCCCGGTTCATATCTGCTCCTTATCCGCTACATCGGCTCCGCCGGTACAAAAACACGCGCCTGATATTTGCTTTTTTCTTTCGTTTTTTTCACTTTTGCCTCTTTGCAGAACTGATCCTGCGAATTTACCAGTGCTTTTCCTCTTTTATCAATTTTCTCATAAGAGCCGTCCTGGTTCAAAATATGCGCTTTTACATTATCTTTTAGCTCAACTTCTAAAATATGGTATACGCTCTTTTGAATTTCTTCATCTTCCACCGGGAACAGAATCTCCACGCGGCGGTCTAAATTCCTTGGCATCCAGTCGGCGCTGCCCATATAAAATTCCGGCTGGCCGTCGTTGTAAAAATAGAAGATCCGGCTGTGCTCTAAGAAATTGCCTACAATGGAACGCACACGTATGTTTTCACTGATTCCCGGTATTCCTACTTTCAGACAGCAGATTCCGCGCACAACAAGGTCAATCTGCACACCCGCTGACGATGCTTCATACAGCGCCGCAATGACTTCTTTATCGCAGAGGGAATTCATCTTTGCAATAATTTTTCCTTCCCTGCCCTCTTTTGCATGCTTTGTCTCCCGGTTAATTAATTTTAAAAACTTCTTTCTAAGCCAGATCGGCGCTACAACAAGACGATTCCAGGATAATGGTTCGGAATAGCCGGAAAGCATATTGAATACTGCCGTTGCATCTTCTCCGATTGCTTCGGAACAGGTAAAAATTCCGCAGTCCGTATAAAGCTTCGCCGTAGAATCATTGTAATTCCCGGTTCCCAAATGTACATATCTGCGGATGCCTTCTTCTTCCCTCCGAACGACAAGCGCGATTTTACTGTGCGTTTTCAATCCGACCAGGCCATAAATGACATGGCATCCGGCCTGCTCTAATTTTTTTGCCCATGCAATGTTGTGTTCTTCGTCAAAACGTGCCTTTAATTCTACCAGTACAAACACCTGCTTGCCGTTTTCCGCCGCCTGTGCCAAAGAGGCAATAATCGGAGAATTGCCGCTGACGCGGTAGAGCGTCTGTTTAATTGCAAGCACGTCCGGATCCACAGACGCCTGTCGGATAAAATCCACGACAGGATCAAATGTCTGGTATGGATGATGCATGAAAATATCACCTTTGCGGATTGCCTCAAAAATATCTGCGCCCGGTTCAATCTGTGGAACCTGCTGCGGCTGATATTTTTTATATCTTAAATCATCGTATCCTTCCAGTCCGTACAGCTTCATAACAAATGTAAGGTCTAACGGTCCGTTTATCTGATAGACGTCTTCATCTTTTACTTTTAATTTGTCTTTTAAAATATTTAAAAGCTTCTCATCTATTCCGTCTTCCACTTCCAGACGGATTACTTCTCCCCACTGGCGCTTTTTCAGCTGTTTCTGAATCTCTTTTAATAAATCCGCCGCCTCGTCTTCATCAATCGGCAAATCGGCGTTCCGCATGATACGGTATGGAAATGCACAGGCAACTTTGAAATTCAAAAAAAGTTTTGAAATATTGTGTTCAATCATTTTTTCCAGAAGCATATAGGTTCGTCCGCCCTCATTTTGAGAGGGAATCTCAATGATTCTGGGAAGTACGGAAGGAACCTGCACGGTTGCAAACTCAATGTCTTTGTCTGTTCCTTTTCCCTTAATCAGCGCACCGATATTTAATGTTTTATTAAGGATTAAAGGAAACGGCTTTGAAGCGTCAACAGCCATCGGTGTAAGCACCGGATAAACAGACTCTTTAAAATAAACATCTGCAAACTCTTTCTGTCTGTCGTTTAAATTTTCGTAGGAATCCATAATTTCGATGTTCTTCTCTTTCAGCAAAGGAAGCATGGAACGGTTATAAGTGGAGTACTGTATATCCACCAGTGCCCTTGTCGCCGCATTAATTGCCTCTAACTGCTCGGATGCCGTCATCCCTGCAATATCTTTTTTCTTATAACCTGCATGCACCATATCTTTTAAAGAAGCTACGCGTACCATAAAAAATTCATCCAGATTTGAGGATGTAATACCTACGAATTTCAGCCGTTCCAACAGTGGAATTGTCTTATCCCGCGCTTCGTTTAAGACACGCGAATTAAATTTCAGCCAGCTTAACTCCCTGTTTTCATAGTATTCTGCATTTGTAAAATTTTTTTCTTTTTCCATCTCTTATCACCTCTGGCCTAATATCCGTTTTTCCCGAATTTCCGGTTTGATTCCAAATACACGTTCAAACAATTCCGCTTTTACGGTAAAAAGCCCTTTTTCCAATATAATATCATCATCTGTTTCGATTGTCATAATTAACTGCTTATCTTTGACAGCCGCTTTGACGTTTTTGAATTTCTGCTTATGGCTTCTGTCCATGGCATTGGCCACACGGAGAATAGCCGCCAGCTTTGCTACCGTCATATAGCTGCCGTGATCCAGTTTGTCTGTAAGCTCTTCATAATCTTCCAGCGGATAT
>CAOKHR010000335.1 GCA_948468325.1 uncultured Lachnospiraceae bacterium
AAATGTATTTACTTTTTTCTCTGAATCCTATGAAGCTGGGGCTTTACGGTAATTTCTGAAATCACCACCCCTTCTCTCTGTTTCAAAAGATATTCCACTGCATCTGCAATTTCTTTTGGCAGAAGATACGATTCCTCTTCTTCTCCCACCGTAAAATCCGCATTCCGGTAAAGACTCGTTTTCGTCATATCCGGATAAATTGCCGTAACCTTTACCCCATATTTTCTCGCCTCATCAAACAGGCTGCGTGAAAAACCGGCAAGCCCCGCTTTTGTGGCCCCGTAAGCGCAGCCATGAGGATTGGAGTTTTGCGCCGTAACGGATGCTATATTGATTACATACCCCCGATTCTTTTTCAGCTTCCGCAGAAGCTGCTGCGTTAAAACCATTGGAATCTCAAGATTTGTCCGGACCATCCGCTGTATTTTGTCCGGACTTAATTCTTCGTGCAGCCCATAATAAGCCACTCCGGCATTGTTTACCAAAACAGATATTTCATACTGCGCCGCAATCTCTTTAACGGCACACAGAAGCTCTCCGGTATCCAGCAGATCACAAACCACGGCATGGAATCCCTGCTCTTTTGTCTGCATCCGGAAATCTCTTCCGATTCCAAACACCTCATACCCAAGCCGGCAGAGCGTTTCACTGATTTCAAATCCAATGCCGGAAGATGCTCCTGTTACAATTGCTGCTTTAGACATACTCCACCTCGTTCTCATTTTTCCATAAAAATATTTTATCGGCCGGAAGTTCTTCTTTTAAACGTTTTGTCAAAAACTGCTCCATTTCCCTGGCTAAAGCTTCGGGATATTGATATACACCGTCTATATTATGGTAAGGAAATTGTACAACAGCCGAAAACGGCTCGTTTTTTCTCATTTTTTTCAAATAATCTTTAGAAACACGAAATGTCCCTACGCTGACATCCAAAAGCTTTCTGCCGTCAAGTCCGGCAAAGACACTTTTCAGCATAGACTCATAATGTGTTTTCCAGTCCGGACAATAAATCATCGGATCAAAACACAGCCGGACGGGCCACCCTGCATCCACTGCTTTTGCGGCACAGGCAATACGTTTTGCAAGCGAAGGCGTGCCGTGCTCATATGCATCAATCACTGCCTGGGGAGACAGCGTAAAGGCATAAATCACCTGGGAAGACAAATCCAAATCCTGAAACGGCAAATTGGCGCATTTTGTTCGGATTTCAATTTTTAAATCCTGCCGCCCTTTTGCAAACGCCGTCCACTCCTGCAAATATCCGGTCACAGACGCAAGCGCTCCTAAATCGGTATCATAGGATACACACAAATAAACCGGATGCTTTTTTAACAGCTCATTTACCTCCGCAAAAATATCCTCCAGATTGACAAATACCACAAGATTACCGGAGGGATACATTCCCTTTAAATAACAGTACTCGCAATCGTAAATACAGTTCATAATACAGGAAGTATAATAAAAATATTCATTGCCAAAACTCTGGCAGACCGGCGCCCCCGAATAGACAAGCGTACCCGTTTTTACAGCCAGAATCAGATTCTGTGATTTATGCTGCAAAACATATTTCTGGCCTCTGCGGCAAAAAACATCTTTATAATGATTGATTTCTATAATTTCCGCATTTGGAAAACGGGACAAAATCCGCTTTGTCTCAGGATATTTTAATGCCTCTTTTTCCACGTAAATGTGCGTACAAAAAGAATTATAATAATCTGTTTCCAAGCTCTTCAAACCGAAGTTTCCCCTCTCTTTTATCTTTACACGGAAGCTTTTGTTCCCGATACATTTCATTAAGTACAGCCTGATAATCAATTCCGGACAATATGCAGTAGCGGATCAGCTGCCTCACCGACGCCGACATAACCTGCGAACAATGCAGATCTTCACATAATATATCTAAATTTTGTTCCGGATTTCCTGCGGATGAAGTCGCATCCGCCTCTTGGATTTTATTCAAACAATCCACAAACAGCGCAATATTTTCCATCTGTGCGCTGATCTGATCTTGTATCTGTTTCGGCGTAATATTTTCAAAGTTTCCGTCATCGGATATGATTTTCAGAAAATACATCTGATGCGGGCCAAAAAAATAGCTTCCGGATTGATAAACGGCAGAAGCTTCCATGTCATACAGACATATTTCCTGTGATGCTTTTATGTCCTCTCTTTTGAAAGGTTTTGCGCCCGTAACCACCTGTGCCTCATGAAATGGATGCCGGTACAGTATATCCGGATAAAAAATTTTTCCGGTTGTCTGTTCCGTGATTTTATTGCAGAGAAACAATCCCCTCTGCTCTGACGCACCTGCGCAGATTCCAAGGTTTATCAGAAAATCATAGTCGTTCGGAGGATATTTTGTACAAACGGAACTAACTGCCGCAGCGGCAGCAATCATACCCGCTCCGGTAAGAATCAAACGCATATTTTGAGATTCACCGGAAAACACCTGAAAATGTGTCCAGTCCGTTTCTTTTTTCAGCCGATACCGCTGTATCAGCAGATAAGCTTCGCAATACAGCGCTGTAAAGAAATTTATCATATCCAAAATCCAGCTTTCTTTTTACATTAAATTCTGTTTTTTATCAGAAAATCTAAAAACGCTGTGCATCCTTCTGTTACATCTGCGTAAGTTTCATCGAAATT
>CAOKHR010000336.1 GCA_948468325.1 uncultured Lachnospiraceae bacterium
AGAAATTTAGCGGGACAGGGCAGAATATAAAGAGATTTACCTTTCAAGGCTGCCGTAAAACAAATATAGTTGAAAAAAGAAATGAAGTGTTCTATAATTTAAGAAATATTGCGAATTTGGAAAGAATGAAAGAATGGAGGAATGGAAATGGCATTTTTAACAACCCTGCTTACGTATTTGGGAAAAATGATTATTTATGTTATATTGGCAGTTTTAGGTATTTTTGCAGGAAAAAGTCTGCGGAAACGCAAAGATGCAAAAATGGCTTTGGAGCAATCCGATGCAAAGACAAAAGAATAAATTACATTTGTTTTGGAGGAATTTGTTGTGAAACAGAAATTTGGAGTAAATGAACTGCGCAGGATGTATCTGGAATTTTTTGAGAGCAAGGAACATCTTGCAATGAAGAGTTTTTCACTGGTGCCCCATAACGATAAAAGCCTGCTGTTAATCAATGCAGGAATGGCACCGTTAAAACCATACTTTACAGGACAGGAGATTCCGCCCAGAAAGCGCGTGACGACTTGTCAGAAATGTATCCGTACCGGAGATATTGAAAATGTGGGGAAGACAGCGAGGCATCTGACTTTTTTTGAAATGCTGGGCAATTTTTCCTTTGGAGATTATTTTAAGCATGAAGCAATCGCCTGGTCCTGGGAATTTTTAACGAAAGTTCTGGGACTGGAAGAGGACCGTCTGTATCCGTCTATTTACGGGGAAGATGAGGAAGCTTTTGAAATCTGGAATAAAGAAATCGGGATTCCGGCAGAGAAGATTACGAGATTTTACCGTGATCCTAAGACAGGGAAGTGCGACAACTTCTGGGAGCATGGGGCAGGTCCTTGCGGCCCCTGTTCCGAAATTTATTATGACAGGGGAGAAAGCTATGGCTGCGGCAGTCCGGACTGTAAAGTGGGCTGTGACTGCGACCGTTTTATGGAGGTATGGAACAACGTTTTTACCCAGTTTAACGGTGACGGCAAGGGCGGTTATGAGGAATTAGAGCAGAAAAATATAGATACCGGCATGGGGCTGGAACGGCTTGCCGTTGTAATGCAGGATGTAGATTCCGTATTTGATATTGATACGATGAAAGCAATTCGGGATAAAGTCTGTGAATTATCCCATAAAACATACCAGACAGATGCTGTTGACGACATTTCAATCCGCCTGATTACGGATCACATCCGTTCTGCGACTTTTATGGTTTCAGATGGCATTATGCCCAGCAATGAGGGAAGAGGCTATGTTTTAAGAAGACTGATCCGGCGTGCGGCAAGACACGGTAAGATGCTGGGAATTGACGGAACTTTTCTTGCAAAATTAAGCAATACGGTGATTTGTGAGAGCAAAGACGGTTATCCGGAACTGGAAGAGAAGAAAGATTTTATTTTCCGTGTGCTGACACAGGAGGAAGAAAAATTTCATAAGACGATTGATCAGGGCCTTGCCATTTTAGCCGATATGCAGACAGCAATGGAGAAAAAGGGCGAAAAAGTTCTTTCCGGAGCCAAAGCCTTTAAGCTTTACGATACTTACGGATTTCCTCTTGATCTGACACAGGAAATTTTAGAAGAAAAAGGGTTTTCCATTGATCAGGCAGGATTTGAGGCTGCTATGGAAGAGCAGAGGACAAAAGCCCGTAAAGCAAGAAAAGTAACAAATTATATGGGCGCGGATGTCACGGTTTATGAATCCATTGATCCAGGCATTACAACGGAATTTGTAGGTTATGACAGCCTTTCCTGTACGTCTGAAATTACCGTAATGACAACAGAAACAGAGATTACGGAAGCGTTGTCTGACGGTGAAGTCGGAACGATTTTTGTAGAAAAGACACCGTTTTATGCGACCATGGGCGGTCAGAATGCAGATACCGGAATCATCCGTACAGATGATTTTGAATTTGCAGTAGAAGATACGGTTTCCATGTTAGGCGGTAAAGTCGGCCATATCGGAAAAGTAACGAAAGGCATGGTAAAAACGGGGGATACGGTGGAGCTTATTGTAGACGAAAGCAGACGTCTGGCAATTGGGAAAAACCACAGTGCAACCCACCTTTTACAAAAAGCTCTTCGGGAAGTACTGGGCAGCCATGTAGAGCAGGCAGGTTCCGATGTCAATGCAGACCGCCTCCGTTTTGATTTTACGCATTTTTCCGCTATGACCAGGGAAGAGCTGGCAAAAACCGAGGCGATTGTGAATCAGAAAATAGCAGCGGCATTAGATGTTGTGACAGATATTATGACATTGGAAGAGGCGAAGAAAACAGGGGCGATGGCGCTGTTCGGCGAAAAGTACGGCGAAACGGTACGCGTTGTCCGTATGGGCGATTTTTCTACGGAACTTTGCGGCGGTACGCATGTGGCAAATACATCTTCCATTATGGCTTTTAAGATTATCAGTGAGTCCGGCGTTGCGGCAGGAGTCAGGCGAATCGAAGCATTTACAAGTGACGCCGTATTTGCATACTATGAGAAGATGGAAGAGGAGCTGGATAGGGCAGCGGCAATGCTTAAGACAAGCCCTCAGGAACTGCTTGGCAAGATTGAGCATCTGCAGAATGATTTAAAAGCATTGCAGAGCGAGAATGAATCGTTAAAGAGCAAAGCAGCCAAAGACGCTTTGGGTGATGTTAT
>CAOKHR010000337.1 GCA_948468325.1 uncultured Lachnospiraceae bacterium
AATTAATCTTCGTTCCGGTTTTCTTCGTCTTCCCGATTTTGGGAAGCAGTCCGTTTTCAAGCTCAATTGCCGGAACTCCTCTCTCATAACGGTCATGATGAATATAGCCTTCTCTGCTAATCTCCACATCCATACGGACAGAAAGCGCATTGACGACAGACGAACCAACGCCGTGCAGCCCGCCGCTTGTCTTATAAACGGAATCGTCAAATTTACCTCCGGCATGCAGTGTCGAAAACACAAGCCGTGCGGCAGACATCCCTTTTTCGTGCATGCCTACCGGAATTCCCCTGCCGTTATCTTCCACGGTACAGGAACCGTCTTTTTCCAGCGTAACGCGAATCGTATCGCAAAATCCCGCCAGATGCTCATCTACCGCATTGTCTACAATTTCATATATTAAATGATTCAGGCCCTTTCTCGAAACACTGCCGATATACATTCCCGGCCGCTTTCTTACAGCTTCCAGTCCCTCGAGCACTGCGATACTGCCTGCATCATATGAATTCTTTTCTGCCATGTCACGTTTCCCTCTCTTATCTTTCACCAAAACATTTGTTCCTGTTTTAACATTGATACTATAACGCTTCTTTTCATTTTTTGCAAGTCTTTTTCTTTTTCTTCATCTTTGAAATGTAACATTTTTCAAAACATTCCGGCAAAAAAATCTTGCTTGTGACGCAGCGTAATGATTTATAATATATCACAGGAGGTAGATATTTATGGCAAAACAAAGAGCAATACCGTCTGGATTTATGACAGTTGGAGAAGCCGCAAAGAAAACAGGAGTTACCGTCCGCACATTACAATACTATGATAAAGAGGGCCTGCTCTCCCCGTCAGCAGAGAGTGAAGGCGGACGCAGGCTTTATACAGATAAAGATTTCATTACACTGCATCAAATTATATCCTTAAAATCATTAGGTTTTTCTTTAAATGATATAAAACAACGCTTAATTTCTTTAGAAACGCCGATCGATGTTGCAAACGCTCTTACGAAACAGGCGGATGATATACGGGAGAAAATAGAGCAGCTGACAGCTTCTTTGAAAGCAATAGAACAGTTAAAAGCAGAAGTGCTGCAAATGCAGACAGTCAACTTTAAGAAGTATGCAGATATTATTGTCAATCTGCAAATGAAAAATGATTCTTATTTTCTCATCAAGCGTTTTGATGACGATATGCTTGACCATATCCGCAATCAATTTGATAAAGAAAGCGGTTTAAATTTTATGGACAGATTTAACCGTTTGAGTGATGAAATTGTTCAGCTTCAAAAGGAAAATGTGCCGCCTGAAAGTGAAAAATGCCAGCAGGTTGTAAAAGAATATTGGAGCCTGATTACAGAATTTACGAATGGCGATATGAGTATGCTGCCGAAATTAATGGAAGTCGGAAATATTGATACTGCTGCAAATGTCTGGGAAGAAAGACAAAAAATCGTAAATGACTATTTAGAGCCGGCTTTGCAGGTCTATTTTTCAAAATCTGGCATAAATCCGTTCGGGGAGGTGGAAGGATGAATTGCGCAATACAAGTTTGTGGATTAAAGAAAAGCTATGGCAGCCATATGGTTCTGAACGGACTTGATTTTCAAATCGAAAAGGGCGAAATTTTTGCTCTGCTTGGTGTAAACGGAGCAGGAAAAACGACATCTCTTGAATGCATTGAGGGCTTGAGAAAATATGACAGCGGTACAATTATTGTAAACGGAAAAACAGGGATTCAGCTGCAGTCATCCTCTCTGCCCGCCCATATCAAACCGATGGAGGCTGTAAAGCTATTTGCAAAATGGAACAGGGAAACGATTGATTACACTGTGCTAAATGCTCTTTGCATCAAAGAAATTGAAAAGAAACCGTATTTCCAGCTGTCCACAGGGCAAAAAAGAAGGCTGCATCTCGCCCTGGCGCTTATTGGCAAACCGGATATTATTTTTCTCGATGAGCCGACTGCAGGGCTTGATGTCGAAGGCAGACTTTCACTTCACGAACAAATCCGAAAGCTCAAATCAAGCGGAAAAACAATTGTTTTGGCAAGTCACGATATGGCAGAAGTGGAAACTTTATGCGATCGTATTGCTATTTTGAATCACGGAAATATTGTCTTTTGCGGTACTGCTTCGGAACTGACCTGTAAAGTCGGAAAAAAATATTTTATCCGTATCAAAACGCAGCAGGGGGACAGCACTTTTGAAACGGACAATATTGAAGATACTTTGATTTCCCTGCTTGGTGAATTGAAACAAAAGAAAATTCATGTATTGGATATTAAAGTTGACCGCGGCACACTGGAACAGCATTTTATGGAAATGGCAGGGAGGGATGCAGAATGAGTGGTTTTTTATATGGTGCAGCATTACAGTGGAAATTGGATATACGGAGTAAATCCCTGTTCGTTACCTGCTATATCGTTCCGCTTATTTTCTTTCTCCTTATGGGCGGTATCTTTACTTCTGTTATGCCTGAAATGCGAAATACTCTTATACAATCTATGATTGTGATGGGTGTTTCAATGGGTGCGTTTATCGGATTGCCGCCATCGTTGATGGAAACTTACGGAAGTGATATTAAAAAAGTTTATACGGCAAACGGAGTACCGGTCTGTTTAGGTCTTATTACGATGTTTC
>CAOKHR010000338.1 GCA_948468325.1 uncultured Lachnospiraceae bacterium
CCAGTGGATCGACAGATGTTTCGATTGTTGACAAGGCGGATTATGTCTATTTCTTTACTGATACAATCAGCCATTCAACATACCATCAATTCATACATGTAATACGTGAGCGAAAAATAAACTTCGGTTATATTCATGGAGTAAATATAGAAAAGAATATCCGCGATATTTATGTGGACTTTGAAGAAGATTAGTCTGCATAAATGGAATAATGGTTGATCATCATACAAAAAGGTGTATCATGACGAGGTGAAAACTTCTGGCATGATACACCTTTTTGTTAAATTTATAAGAAAAGTTTACAAACACACTTGACAATACTTCTCTGAAGAAGCGGCAGGAAAAGGAATTGCGCGTGCAATAGATGAGGGATTGGTAAAGCGGGAAGATATTTTTGTCTCTACCAAAATCTGGCCTACGCTTTATGAAAATGAAACTGCAGTGGATATGACGCTAAAGAGACTGGGGCTTTGCTATGTAGATCTTCTTTTTATTCACCAGCCTGCCGGTAATTTTACAGCCGGCTACAAGCTTATTGAAAAGGCATATAGAGACGGAAAAACACGTTCTCTGGGTATATCTAACATGCATGATGAGAAGCTGGAGAAGCTGCTTGCCGCCGCAGAGATTAAGCCGCACGTCATTCAGCTTGAAACACATCCCTACTGCACAGAGCAGGAGATTATGGGACGCCTTGCAGAGTACGGCACAAAGCTTATGGGCTGGTATCCGCTGGGGCATGGCGATTCGGGACTGATAAAGGAAGAAGTCTTTTCCAGACTGGCAGACAAATATCATAAGAGCAATGCGCAGATTGTTCTCCGCTGGCATACACAAATGGGATTTATGACGATTCCGGGTTCGAAAAATCCGGATCATATCCGCGATAATATCAATATTTTTGATTTCACACTGACGGATGAGGAAATGGCAGAGATTGCAAAACTGGACGGAACGAAAAAGTATTATACAGCTGACAATGCTGCGGAAGAGAAGTATGCGGCCATGCATCTTCCTTTTGAAGCATAAGAAACAGCAGACAGGAGGATTTTGTTATGGAATATGTGACATTAAATACCGGAGCAAAAATGCCGCTGGAGGGATTTGGCGTTTTTCAGATTCCGGATGCAAAAGAATGCGAAAGATCAGTTTATGATGCTATCCGGACGGGATACCGTCTGCTGGATACCGCCGCAGCTTACGGAAACGAGGAGGCTCTTGGCAAAGCGGTAAAGCGTGCGGCTGCAGACGGCCTGATTAAACGGGAAGATCTTTTTATCACCACCAAGGTATGGGTGCAGGATGAAAAAACGGAAGAGACGGCTTATGAAGCCGTAAAGACATCTCTTGCAAAACTGGATCTGGAATATGTGGATCTGGTACTTCTCCATCAGGCGATGGGCGATTACTATGCGGCATACAGAGGCATAACCAGAGCATATAAGGAAGGATTGACAAAAGCAGTCGGCGTTTCTAATTTCTTCCCCTTTGTGCTGGCAAATTTCTGTGAAACGGCAGAAGTAATTCCGGCAGTCAACCAGATAGAGCTGCATCCGTTTTTTACTCAGGAGGATGCAATTGCGCTGATGAAAGAATACGGTGTTGTTCCTCAGGCATGGGGACCTCTGGCAGAAGGAAAGCACGGGATTTTTACAGATCCGGATTTAACTGCCATTGGAGAGAAATACGGCAAAAGTGCGGCGCAGACGGCTCTCCGCTGGAATATACAGCGCGGCGTATCCATTCTGCCGAAATCTACGCATGTGGAGCGTATGGAGCAGAATATTGCTATTTGGGATTTTGAACTGACGGAAGAAGAGATGCAGACAATCAGTGAGAAAGATCTTGGGCACAGCGAGATTATCAATCACTTTGATCCGCAGCTTGTAAAAATGCTCTGCGGCATGAAGATTCACGAATAAAAATGAGGTGACTGCATTGGAGAAGAAAAAGCGCAAAAAAATATTGATTACGGCGGGAGCAGTATTTGCAGCTGCGCTGGTGATTGCCGCATATTTTCTGGTACCGTATTTAAAGAGACATTACCGGACGGTTACTGTAAATGTCGCTGAAGCAACAGCGGCAGAAAAGGTAGATCTGGGCGGAAAAAAGATTTTGACTGTTTATTTTACCCGTGTGGGAAATTCTGATTTTGAAGAAAATGTGGATGCTGTTTCCAGTGCTTCTTTAATGGAAGAAAACGGAACGCTTATCGGAAACAGCCAGCTGCTTGCCACGATGATTCAAAATTCTGTGGGCGGTGATTTTTATGCGATTTTAACGGAGAAAAAATATCCTTCCGGCTATAACGATACAGTATCCGTATCAAGGGATGAGATTGATGTAGATGAAGAAGTAGCGCTTACAGGAACGCTGCCGGATTTTCGTCAGTACGATACCATGATTCTGGTTTATCCGGTATGGTGGGGCACAGTTCCCAATGCAGTAAAAACATTTCTTAAGTCAGAAGATCTGTCGGGGATTACTCTTTACCCGGTTGTCACCCATGGCGGCAGCGGGGCCGGAAACAGCGTGCAGGAGAGTAAAGAGGTCTGCACGGCGGATGTCAGAAAC
>CAOKHR010000339.1 GCA_948468325.1 uncultured Lachnospiraceae bacterium
CTTTGATTTCAGCAGAGGTTTTGTTTGTAATAGCTTCTTGAAGAGCATTCAGGGCTGTCTTAAATATCTGCCAGGAATCCGGTGTGTAATCTGTTTCTTTCTTATTGTTTGCATCAGAAAGGGTTTTTGCAGCTTCTGCTTCTAATTGTTTTATGATTTCATCTTCATTGCTCACAAGATTTAGCCTATATATATTTATTACAGATTCATCTTCTGACTGTACAAGGATATTTACAGTGCCGCTGTCATTTACCGGTACAATTGTAACGGAAGCATTGTCCTTTGCTTCCGCTTCAATTACTGCATTGGAAAAGTCGGTATCAATTGAAACGGTATATCCTTCACTGCTGCAATTATTGGGGTCAAATCCGGCTACTGCAGTTTTATTTACTGAAAGAGCGGACAGTAAAGCAGTATTATTTTTCTGGTAAGTAATACCTGAATCATAAATCTCACATTCAATCAGTCCGACATATTGCGTTTCTTTTGGTTTAAATGTAATTTTTAAGGATGATGCATTTATTTCGGCAGGAAAAGTATATGTTACTTTGTTATCACCGGATGCGTCTGAAGTTATATTGCTTTCTTTAATATTTTCCACTTCATGGTAATCAACACCGTTTTCAGAAAAGTAGAAAGATACATTTTGAGGCGTTTCTACAACTTCATTTGCAAAGAAAAACAAATTTACCTGGCTTAAGGTATGTACTTCATTCCATTTAAAAATAATTGTCGGGGAAGAATTAAGTTTTGCTGAAAGCCAGTTTGTCCATCGATTATCCGGATCTTTTGCCGCTGTTTCAAATGAAGTATTTTTGTCTGTAATGGAATAAAGATTATCTGAAGTCGGATAGCAGGTTTCTGTCAGAGATTTATAGTCAGCAGCTATATTTTTTGGTTCTGATTTTACGGATTCCGCTACCCGGATTGTTATTTTTGCAGGCATGGACTGACCCTCAGAAATCTTTGCCAGGCCGTTTACCGTAACAATATTTCCGACTTTTGAAAAATCAGATGCCAAAACGGCATTCCATGTCACAGGATAATTTCCATAAAGTCTTCCGTTTGGAAGAATTCCGGACACTGTATCAGGCAAAGCAGGAATAACGCCGGAAACAGAAGCTTTTGAATAACATTTCACTGCGGCAATCACTGGTTTTACATGAAGAGACGCAGTTACCGGAATTTGATCCGTGCCGTAATTTATGAAACCGTTGATCTGATAATTGCCCGGATATTCATATGCTTCTTCCGGTATGGCATTCCATTCTACGGAAGTATTAAATTTTGTATTATCACTCATAATCAGCTCTGTATTTAGCTGAAAATCTGGTTTTGTACCTAAATTGACAGTATAGTAAGTTTTTAAATCATAGCTTTTTATATATATATCACCGGGAATTTTTCCGACAGTATTAATTTCTGCTGTCTGTGCAGTCATTCCATCAGATTCCGCTCTTAAAACAAATCCGCCGGATTTATCTGTGCTCCGAACAATGACGAGAGCTTTTCCGCTAAAAGCATTAATATTAGCGCTCTTTTTGTCTGGCAGAACAGATTCATGCTGAAATTTATGAATCGTAGAGGGATTTCCGTTATCAACTCCAACGATTTCTCCATTGCCTGTCAGGGAAAAACGGATATTGCAGTCAGCCTGGCCTGCAAATTCTCCGTTGGCATCTAAAACATCCACATCAATATAGGAAAGAGAATAACCGTCCGCCTGGATTTTTGAAGTTTCAGGCGTCAGTAAAAGGCGGGAACCATTGTCGCTGTTAGTTGTGACTTGCTTAATACCGATCGTATGGGTAATTTCACGATTATTTTTATCATATGCTTTTGCACTTAAAGTACCTGATTCATATTTGACATAAAACTGTGCTGCTAAATTGTTCCAGGGATCTGTCTCAACTGAATTATTAGCGCTGCACTTGTCAGAGTTTTTGGAGACGCTGTTGTACATTCCGTATTCATAGCCTGCATTTGTCAGGACAGAGTTTCTGACAGCAGTACCTATTACCTTTCCGTTTAAGAGCAATTCTATTTTGTATGCATTGGAATAAATATCGACTTTGACATTTTCGTTTGCGTCCATCAAAAGATCATCTTTATTCCAGCATCCGGGAACAATGTGCAGGGTCGTCTGATCTTCCCGCCACTGGCTGGTATAAAAATAATAGGAATCTTTTGGAAAACCTGCTGTATCAATAATACCGAAATAAGAAGAATTCGGAACAGGCTGTTCATCTCCGCTTTCACTTCCGCTGTTTGTCTTATTCCACGGTGTCGGTTCACCTATATAATCAAATCCTGTCCAGACAAAAGTGCCGGATATAAAATCATTTGAAATAACCGGAAGCCATGCCTGACGTGCTGTCTGTCCCCATGATACGGCTTCCGTATCATAAGCCGTACACTGATAATTACCGGTTTGCCGTGATTGGCCGGTTGTATAATAAATGCCGCGGCTGTTATTGGAAGATGCTGTTTCTGTTGCAACTAAAGGCCAGGATGGATGCAGCATATGGTTATAAACATAATTATTTGGCGAATAGTTCAACCCTGCCACAC
>CAOKHR010000340.1 GCA_948468325.1 uncultured Lachnospiraceae bacterium
TGTCACAGATTTTTGCTACGACGACGATTGCCCCAGCAGCGGCAACGTGTACGGCAATGATTTACACTTGGATTAGGAACGGGAAACCGGATGTTTCCATGTCTTTAAACGGATCTCTGGCAGGTCTTGTCGCCATTACTGCCGGGTGTGCAAATGTAGATGCGGTCGGGGCATTTATTATAGGCGCGGCTGCAGGCATACTCTGTACGATGTCGGTATATTTTGTAGAAGATAAGCTGAAAGTAGACGATCCGGTGGGCGCCGTTTCCGTGCATGGCGTATGTGGTGTTTTCGGCACAATTGCAGTCGGATTGTTTGATTATACGGATGGATTGTTTTATGGCGGCGGTGTGCATCATCTTGGTGTACAGCTTCTTGGAATCGGATGCATTCTTGCCTGGACAGCCGTATTGATGGCAATAATATTTGCAGTGCTGAAAAAGACGACAGGACTTCGTGTTTCTGCACAGGAAGAAATAGAAGGGCTGGATGCCACAGAGCATGGGCTGGAGTCCGGATATCCTGATTTTGTGCCGCGGGAGCTGCACTGATACACGTGATTATTATTTGAGGAAGGACTTGCTATTTGCCCGGGGTAGTGATAAAATAAATCTGTTTGAAAAACAACTTTATGATAAGAAAGGAAGAGAGCAGATGAAAAAAACGTTAATGACATTTGTGCTGATGTGTGTAATGTTGTTTTGTGTACAGTCGGTTTATGCGGACGAATTGCCGGATACGCCGGAAATCCAGACTTTAAAATCAACCACTCCGGGGGTATTAAAAGTTACCTGCAATTTAAGCGGCCAGGCGGATGGTTACGAAATACAGTATGCGACAACGAAAAATTTTAAGAAAGCACAGACAGTAACCCTGGACAAAGGCGCAAACAGTCAGGAAATTGACAATCTCATACCGGGAAAGAAATATTTTGTGCGTGTGCGCAGTTATAATGCGGCATCCGGAAGTTATGGAGCTTGGAGCAGTTACAAGCAGAAAAAAGTAAAGAAAGGCTTTACGATTGTCAATGTAAAGTCAGACGCTACGATTGAAGCGGATATTACGCTGACCGGTTCGGGCACAGGCTATCATGCAAAGCTTGTAATGGCGTCCCCGGGTTCAGCTGTGTCTTACGGTATTCAGTATGACAAATGCGCGGTCGCGCCGTATACAGGAAAAGCAATGGCTTTGATTGAGAATGTGGCTTCCAATAATCCTGGCGGACAGAAGTACACCAGGCCGGGGAACAAATCCTTAAAGGTTGGAAAGACATATCACATGATGATGACCATGAGTAAAAATGGCAAAGGCGCCGTATATCTTGACTATAAGAAAATTGGCAGCTTTTCCAATCCGACGCTCGCGAAACAGGCTCAACAGGCATTTGCTTTAAGAATTGAAGCTTCGGCAAGATTGAACGGAGATACGGTAAAAGCAGTTTTCAAAAATATCAAATTAAAGAGCGGCAAGAAGTATGATCCGGACAGAAAATGGGGCATAAAAACACATCGATTAAACAAGGGGCTGAAGGGCAAATCTTCAAACAAATCCTATACGGGCATATTTACGCTGTCTGGAAAGATTCAGGGACTTCCGGCTGGCGGAGACTGGGATAACTGCTATGAAGATGTATCTATGATTGTTGATTTTAATTAAATAATCTGCCAAACGAGAGCCAGATTGCGGTCTGGCTCTTCCTTATATTTACTGCGGCGTAAAGGAGGAATGCATGGGCGCATTAAAAAAAATATCTGTGATTATTCCGGCGTACAATGTGGAGGCGCATATTGCAACATGCCTTGCGTCATTGGAACGGCAGACGCATGAAAATCTGGAAGTGATTTTGATTAACGACGGAAGCGCGGATAAAACGGAAGAAATCATAAAAGCATATATGGGGAAAAGCCGGCTGGAAATACGCTATTTTTCCCAGACGAATCACGGACAGGCATATACCAGAAATTTCGGAACGAAACAGGCATCCGGAGAATATATTGCATATATCGACAGTGATGATTATCTGGATGCGGATTATCTTGCCAGATTGTATGAAACAGCGGAAACATATGAATCTGATGTAGTAAATTCCGGATACCGCGTAGTAAAAGAAGACGGTACGGTTCTTACGGAAGTGAATATTTCTCCGTTTTTGGCAGTAAGCGATTTTGGGCGGGCCGGCGTATTTGTAGTCTGGTCAAAATTGTTCCGCACGAGTTTTATAAGAGAAAAGCAGCTTAGCTTTCCGGAGGGGAAATTATATGAGGATGTTCCGTTTTCCATTGCCGCGAAATTTCAGGGAAAAAATGTAAAAAGTATTTCTTATATCGGCTATAATTATGTGCAGCATGAAAACAGCACAATGTCATCTGCCGTAAAGAGCAGCCGCTTTCCTTATAAAGAACTGGAGGCGGTGCTGTCTGAAACAGTATCGTTAGAACATGTCTGCAAAAAAGAACTGGAATTTGAGGTTTTACATTTTTTTGCGGGATTTTTATTTTTGTACT
>CAOKHR010000341.1 GCA_948468325.1 uncultured Lachnospiraceae bacterium
GTATACGTCATCGGCACGGACAGTCCTGCTTTTGCATACTCACACTCCGCGCCGGATTCATCTTTCCAGTATTCCGTCATATTGGCAGGAATCAGAGCTGAATAAGGAAAGACGATTCTTTCCGGAAGATTCGCCGGAACTTTTATCTTTTCCAGATTGTCTGCCTTGCTAAACAGATGAATCGGATATGTTTCTCCCGTATTTTCCCTTAATAATTCTATATTGGATAAATCAAAATTGCTGATGTCGATTTCTTTTAGTGCATCGCATGCATAAAACATATCATCTATTTCTGTTACACTGCCGGTATTGAATCCCTTTAAATCCAGAGATGTAAGACTGCTGCACTCGGAAAACATATTGGCCATATCCAGCACTTTTCCGGTATTTATTCCGTTTAAATTAATGCTCCTAAGGCCTCTGCATCCGGAAAACATACCGTACATCTTTGTAACATTTCCGGTATTCCACCCGCTCAAATCCAGACTTGTAAGAGCAGTACATCCGGAAAACATACTATCCATATTTGTTACACTGCCGGTATTCCAGTTTTTTAAATCAATATTTGCCAAACTGTTGCAGCCATAGAACATATAGTCCATATTTGTCACGCTGCCGGTATTAAAACTACCCAGATTCAGATTTGACAAATTAAAGCAGCCATAGAACATAGAGCTCATATCCGTTACCTTACCCGTATTTAATTTGCTTAAATCCAAACTTGTCAGGCTGCTGCATCCGGAAAACATACCGCTCATATCGGTCACATTATTTGTATTAAAATTCCCGAAATTAACTGTTTTGAGCTTAGTGAATCTTGCAAATGCACTGGACAAATCTGTAATTTCACTGCCGTCACATCCGCTTAAATCAATACTTTCCAGATTTGGAAAATCGTCGTTATCTAACCAGAGATATGTCATTCCCGTAACATTGACAATCATCTTTTTTACATCATAGCTTTTGGCATCAAATTCATCCCAATACCATGTCGAGAGATTTCCCGTTCCGGTAATTGTCAATGTCCCGTTTGCATCCAGATTCCACTGCTGTGAATCCTCCGTCCACTCGTCTCCGGCATCCTGCTGCATAATCTCTCCGGCATTTACATACATACTGCCATAACCTGTGTTTGCGCAAAGTGTTGCCAGAGACAACGCTGCAATCAATAATGTTTTATGAAACTTCCTGTTCTGCATATTTTTTCCTCCAAAAATTTTTTTATTTCTCTTATTATACTTGATATTTTTTACCATGAACGCCACCTGCAACAACTCGTCACAATCCTGTCATACTTTACATCGGATGTCATATCCGGCTCTGATTCTGTCAAAAATTTCATTCACAGTCTTCATGCAATATTCTCATTTTCACCTCCTGATAATTTTTCCGGCTGACCGGAATACATGTCCTGTCTTTTAAAACTATGCCTTTTGCAGAAACTTCTGTAACATGGCTCTGGTTAACGGCATAGCTTTGATGGCAGCGGATAAAATTTTTCTGATACAGATGGCAGAAATTCGAAATCCGTTCATAGACGTAATCCGTTTCTTTTTCTCTGTGAATTGCCAGTTTCCTTCCCATGCTTTCAACATACAAAATCTCATCCGCCGGAATATGATAATGTCTCCCCTGTTTATTAATTTTTACAAATTCACCTCCTTTTTCACAATCCGTTTCTCTGCGGATACATTTTTCTAAGCGGAGTTCATTGACAGGTAAAAGCAACAGTCCGAAAGGATGTACTCCGTCAAATATTTCTTCCACACGTTTCAGGCATTCTGCTATAAAAATAATTTTTGCTTCCGGTATCTTTTTCTGCAGTCTTGCCGCCAAAGCGATGCTGTCTGTCTGTTTCATCTCCAGATTCAAAAAGATGAACGGTACCGTCTCTAAGAATCCGTCCTCAATTTCATATAGAAGCTGTCTGGCAGAAACATACCCATTTACAAAAAACTCATGCGGAAATATTTTTTCAATTGCCTCCCGAAGCTTTCGTATATTTTTTTCTTTGTCGTCGCATATAATGATTCTTTTCATAAATACCTCTCCCGTGTTATCTTCCAAAAATATAACACGTGTGTATTTATGCATCCGCCCTCACTTTCCAGACTTTGGAAAACAGCAAAAAGCATCTGGATCTTTTATTTTCCAAATGCTTTCTATTTTCTATTCTTATTCAATTTTAAAACAAATCACTATGTGTTCCTGTTCTCGTCAGATACAAAATTAGTTCTCCATTATCAATTTCATAAACCAGCAACCAATCTGGTGTAATATGACATTCTCTACATCCAATATAATCTCCACTGAGAGGATGATCTTTATTTTTCTCCAATAACTGTTCTCCCTTTGCAAGTTTTTGAATAATTTCTTCCATTAGTTTTATATCATATCCTCTTTTAACAACCCTTTTATAATCTTTCTTAAAAGAAGTATGATACCTAATCTTCAGCATTTAAATCCTCCATCAATTCTTCCACAGAAGAAAAAGAACGACTTA